>JALWRJ010000493.1 GCA_026994125.1 Cyclobacteriaceae bacterium
GGCCAACTCGTTTTTAATGTTTTCAATTTGTTTATCTTTACTGGCTTGCGCCAGGTTTTCCAATAAAGTTGCTACCGTTGCCTGCGCCTCTTTTTCTTCATCAATAAAGGCTGCCCAAGCTGCGGTACGTGCATTTTTTGCCTGCTCTTTAGCTTCTTTTTCAAGGGCGAGTAATTCATCTTCAGTGGCATAGCCTTCGGCCAATATCCACTCCCTCATTTTTATATTACAGTCATGTTCAACCTCCCAGGCCAGTCGTTCTTTCGATTTATACCGCTCGTGCGAACCCGATGTAGAATGCCCTTGCGGTTGTGTAACTTCTAGCACCTGAACCAACACCGGTATATGCTTACCACGTGCTAATTTTTCAGCTTTTTTATAGGTTTCAACCAACCCGCGGTAATCCCAGGCATAGGCGGTTAAAATTTCAATACCTTTATCTTTAGCGGTACGCTTAAAGCCATCCAATGCTTTTGAAATTGATTGCTTGGTGGTGTGGTATTCTTTAGGCACGGAAATACCATACTCATCGTCCCACACCGACATAACAATAGGAATTTGCAACACACCCATGGCATTTATTGCTTCCAAAAACATACCTTCGGAAGTAGAAGCATTGCCAATGGTGCCAAAGGCTATTTCGTTGCCTTTGTTCGAAAGGCTGGAGAATTGTTGCAATTCTTTGTTTAACCTAAAATACTTAGAAGCTAAACCCAAACCTACCAACCGGGGCATTTGGCCGGCAGTTGAGGAAATATCAGCCGTACTGTTTTTATGCTCCATCAAGTTTACCAGGTTACCTTCATCATCGAGCATGCGGGTAGCAAAATGCCCATTCATTAACCGCCCACCCGAAGCGGGGTCGTCCTTAACACTGGTATGTGCATATAGCTGAGCAAAATATTGCTGAATGGTTAATTCTCCAATGGCAAACATTAAAGTTTGATCGCGGTAATAGCCCGAACGAAAATCTCCTTTTTTAAAGATATGCGCTAAAGCCAACTGAGGCACTTCCTTGCCATCCCCAAAAATGCCAAATTTAGCCTTACCCATAAACACTTCTTTCCGACCAATTAAACTGGCCTCCCGGCTGGCTACCGCCAGCCTGTAATCGGCTAATATTTGCGAAATCGAAACGATTGGCTGAGGGGTGGTTGTTGTTTTCAAAGCTATGTGTTTTAGTGAAACATGTTGGCTTGAACATAGCTCAAACCTGATTTTAGCTGTATGTACTAACAAATTTAACACATACAAGCCGGTATTCAAATAAGTTTAAAAAACGTCAAAAAAAATGCAATTTATTTTATTCGGTTTTAGCCGGCTAAAAAAGAATAAAATTTTGCTTGTTTTTTAATCGTTTAAAATTTATCTGCCAGCATTATAGGCTTGCCATATAAAATTTATTTTCATTTTTTTTGGTAGCTGTTCTGTGATTTTGGTATTAGTAAATGCGCAAATCCCGTACTATATTTGTCTGACATTTAAATATTTACCCCATGATTATAGGTGTTCCAAAAGAAATTAAAAATAATGAGAACCGCGTAGCCTTGACTCCGGCCGGAGCCAAGGAGCTGGTAAAACGCGGGCACGAGTTGTATGTACAATCAACAGCCGGTGAAGGCAGTGGGTTTAGCGATGCTGACTACGAAGGAGCAGGCGCTAACATTTTACCTACCATTGAGGCTACCTACGAAATAGCCGAAATGATTATGAAGGTAAAAGAACCCATCGAATCGGAGTATAAGCTAATTAAAAAAGACCAGCTTTTATTTACCTACTTCCACTTTGCCTCATACAAGCCACTTACCGAAGCTATGATTGAGCGTGGAGCTGTTTGCCTGGCTTACGAGACAGTAGAAACTCCAAAGCGCACCTTGCCTTTGCTTATACCTATGAGCGAAGTAGCAGGCCGTATGGCTACCCAGGAAGGCGCTAAATACCTTGAAAAACCTATGGGTGGCCGGGGTATTTTGTTGGGCGGTGTAGCCGGAGTTAAACCTGCCAAAGTGTTGGTTTTAGGAGGCGGTGTGGTTGGCACCGAAGCTGCTAAAATGGCTGCCGGCCTGGGTGCTGAAGTAACGGTTATGGATTTAAACCTGGATAGGCTTAGGTACTTAGATGATGTGATGCCTCAAAATGTACACACCATGATGTCCAACGAGTACAACATTCGTGAGATAATAAAAGAAGCCGACCTGATTATTGGTGCCGTATTGATTCCTGGAGCCAAAGCACCTAAATTAATTACACGCGATATGCTTAAAGACATGAAAGCAGGTACCGTTTTGGTGGATGTAGCTGTTGACCAGGGTGGTTGTATTGAAACATGTACCCCCACTACCCACGAAAACCCAACGTTTGTAATTGATGAGGTAATTCACTATTGTGTAGCCAATATGCCCGGAGCTGTACCCTATACCTCTACCCTTGCACTTACCAATGCCACCTTGCCATATGCCATTGAACTGGCCAACAAAGGATGGGAACAAGCTTGCAAGGATAGCAATGAGCTTAAATTAGGATTAAATGTAATTAAAGGAGATATTGTGTATAAAGCCGTGGCCGATGCCTTTGATATGCCTTATACGGACATTGCTAAGTATATAAACTAAGGAGCTTAGTGTTCAAAAAGCGGTTTCAAAATAATTGAAACCGCTTTTTTTTGCCTGAACTTAAAAACTTACTAAACTGTGTAAGCCGGTAAATGCTCCAAACTGGTAGGTTGCCCCTGTTCATCCAGCATAAAACTATAATGGGTAAGCCCATTGGTAAGCATAATTATAGGAGCTTGCAAAGTTTTATTATACATAGCCGCCTGCTCTAAGGTGGCTTGGCTAATGGCTACTTCGGGTGCTTTACACTCTACCAAAATATAGGGTTTAGCTTTATTGGTGTAAACCACAATATCCGAACGTTTTATGCGGCTATTATAAGCCACACCCGATTCTACTTTAATCAGCCCCTTAGGATAACTCAGCTTGTGTATTAAATAGTAAAGCACATGTTGCCGTACCCACTCCTCAGCAGTTAGCAACACGTATTTGCCCCGTACCTTATCAAAAATACGGGTTT
>JALWRJ010000494.1 GCA_026994125.1 Cyclobacteriaceae bacterium
TTCTTCTACCACTGAGCGAGGCGACATAGCAAACGCACCCCAAATGGCATGGGCTACATCATCGGGTTTCATAAACCGGTCTTCGGGCAAATCGCTTGCCGCCCAGCTGGAGGTTAAGGTAGCACCGGGTAAAATTGCAGTTACTTTTACCTCTAAGGGTTTCATTTCTTCGCGTAACACTTTGGTCATGCCCAACATTGCAAATTTCGAAATACAATAGCTACCACCGTTTACATAGGGCATAATACTTGCCGTAGAACACATATTAAAAATATGGCCTTTGGCCTCTTTTATAGCTGTACTCAAGGCACGAGTTAAGTGATAAGCGCTGGCCAGGTTGGCGTCCAACATTTGTTCCAAAGCTCCATCGGGTTCTTCGGTGATGGCGCCCGGAATAAACATTCCGGCATTGTTTACTAACACTCGTAAATTATGCATATTCGATTTTACGAAATCAGCAAAAATCATAACCTCTTCTTTTACCGAAACATCGGCTACAATGGCATGTAATTTTACATCAGGAAATTTCAACTTCAGTTCAGCCTCCAGGCCTTCCAAATCGGCCTGACTGCGTGAGCAGGTAATAATATCAAAGCCCTTTTCGGCAAACAGGCTAACAATAGCCCGGCCAATACCTTTGGTGCCTCCTGTTACAACTATACTGCTCTTCATCCTTAAATTTTTAAAGAATTATTTATCTTTCCGCAAATTAAGAAATTTGTTGTGTAAATTGAATTTTTTAATTAATTATATGCTCACTATTTGCACTTAAAGCGCCCTCAACTTGTGAAACAAATTGGTAAATATGTACTTTTTTTAGGCTCGTTGTTTAAAAACCGGGAATCGGTTAAAACCTATTCCAAGCTATTTATAGATGAATCGGTTAAAGTAGGCACCGACTCTATTTTTTTAATTGGAACGGTTTCTATATTTATGGGGGCGGTTACCACCATCCAAACAGCTTTTAACCTGGTTAGTCCCTTAATTCCCAAATACGTAGTGGCCATTGTAGTGCGCGATATGGTACTTTTAGAACTATCGCCCACCATTATAGCCATCATTTTTGCCGGTAAGGTGGGCTCTAACATTGCGGGTGAATTAGGCACTATGCGTATTACCGAACAAATTGATGCACTGGAGGTTATGGGCATTAACTCCTCCTCGTACCTGGTGCTACCCAAGGTGTTGGCTACCCTGTTTATGTTTCCGGCATTGGTAGTTACCTCTGCTTTTTTAAGTATTTTAGGGGGCTACCTGGCCGTTAGCTTTACCGATGTGCTTACCCCGGCTGAATACACAATGGGTATTCGGTACCAACTAAATGAATTTATGGTGGTTTTTGCTATGATTAAATCGGTAACATTTGCTTTTTTAATCTCTTCTATTTCGTCATTTATGGGGTATTATACACAAGGAGGAGCCCTGGAAGTAGGCAAAGCATCCACCAGTGCCGTTACCACCTCGGTTATAGCTATTTTGCTGGCCGATTACCTGTTGGCTCAATTACTTGCCGAATTTTTAACTGCATTTTAAGATGATTGAACTGCAAAACATACAAAAATCGTTTGGAGATATTACCGTGTTAAAAGGCATTGATGCAGTATTTAAACCCGGGTTGGTAAATATGATTATTGGAGCCAGTGGCACCGGCAAAAGTGTACTGCTTAAATGCATGGTTGGGCTTGAGCAGCCTTCGGCCGGAGGGGTGTTTTACGACCAGCGCAATTTTAGTCAGGCCAACCGCAAAGAGCAAATTGACATACGAAAGGATATTGGCATGTTGTTTCAGGGTTCGGCTTTATTCGATTCTAAAACGGTAGCAGAAAACGTACGCTTTCCGCTAGATGTGCTTACTACCCTGCCCTTGGATGAAAAAGAAGACCGCGTAAACCAGGTGCTTAAACGGGTTGGACTAAGCGATACCAACCATAAAATGCCATCAGAAATTAGTGGGGGCATGAAAAAACGCGTAGGTATTGCACGTGCCATTGTTAATAATTCTAAATATTTATTTTGCGATGAACCTAACTCAGGCCTGGATCCCCAAACCTCTATTACCATTGATAACCTTATTAAAGAAATTACTCAGGAATACAATATTACTACCATTGTGGTATCGCACGATATGAACTCGGTAATGGAAATAGGTGATTACATTATGTTTATGTTCCAGGGACTTAAACTATGGGACGGTTCCTCTGAGGAGATAATTGATGCAGAGGTAAAAGAGTTTAACGATTTTGTATTTGCCAATAATTTAATGCGCACACTTAAAAAATTACGCAATCCGGGTTAAGTATAAAACCCTAACTAAAATAAGGCGGTAATGCCAGCTCTCATTGAATGTATAATAGCTATGCCTTCGGGCTTGCGCCCCTGATAAAACAATTGGATTTGCAGGCCATTAACCAACCGCTGCTGCCAGCTTACCACCAACGAATAATTTGTACCCGGACGCAAACCTTTAAGCAGCTCATAGCCTACCGGGCTTTTTTCTACTCCTATAAAATTGATTTGTGTTAGTTTAAAACTTGTGTTAAACACGAATTTAGAAGCAGTTCCTACCCGTAATTCGGCTCCCACTTCGTTTAGATTAGCGCTATTTTTAACGGCTTCGGAAGAGGCTGGTTCGGCACTTAAGCCATACGTATAGCTTGTGGTTATACGTACGGTAGGCTTTGGTTGCCAGGCCAGCAATGGTTTAACCCGCTGTTCGTTAATGGTAAAATTACGCCCTATTAAGTAGTCTGAACTGCTTTGGTGTTCTGCCAGTAGCCCATGTAGCTCGAACTGATACTTACGTTTTACACTCCAACGAACCACGGCATTGTACTCCTTAACCGCACTACCTTCAAACCCATTGGCATACAGTACTTTTCTACTCCGGTTTACATATCCGGCATTTATACCAAAAACGGGGTTGTTTTTATTAAAAAAGAAGGTGGTTCGCAAATATTCCGATGCACTTAATAGCTGTGCGGTATCTATTTTTCCCAAAAAAGGAATTAGCCGGGCTTGCAAACTGTTTTCGGTGGTACTGTAGCGGGTTGTCCACGAAGTAGTGTTAGAT
>JALWRJ010000495.1 GCA_026994125.1 Cyclobacteriaceae bacterium
ATATTTTAAATTTTAGTAAAATGGAAAGTTACCAAATTTCAGCCGCTATGTAGTCTTGTTTTAGAAGAATTACATAAACGGTACATCTCTAAAAAAACCTTTTTTTATACCCCTAAGAGCTTAAAAAAAGGTTTTATTGGTCTTATTAAAATGGAATGTATTGGCATAAAATCCAGTTTTGATAATTTTTGATTTATCTTGTTTTAATTATAATATTACCAGTGTAACTTTAAGATAAAATGAGGGTAAATCATGCAAAAATTTATTTTATTTTTTGTTGCATTTTATTTTTTCATCCCCAATTTGTGGGCACAAGAACGGCCATTCCATCAAGCAGGCAAAGTAACGGATGCCATCAAACTTAATGGTGAGCTAAGTGAGCAATCGTGGCAAAAGGCACCCGTACTTACCGGACTTACCACCACCGTTCCGGTAGAAGGAGGCAGGCCATCGAACAAGACTGAAGTACGCATACTTGCCGAACCCAAGAACCTGTACATTGGCATCATTTGTTACGATGCATCGCCAAACAAAATTGTAAGTTTTTCAAAATTGAGGGATGCCAATCTTAGCAATGAAGACCACGTTAGAATAGTATTAGATCCTTCGCTGGATGGCCGTTCGGGCTATATTTTTGCAATTAACCCCAGTGCTGCACGCTACGATGCCCTGGTAAGCAACCGGGGCGAATCGGAAAATAAAAACTGGGATGGAGTTTGGGAAGCTAAAACCAGGATAACCAGCACAGGGTGGCAGGTGGAAATTAAAATTCCAATTCAAAGTATTAACTATAAAAAGGGACTTACCGAATGGGGATTTAACATAGAACGAAGAATACAAAGACGGCAAGAAACCATACGGTGGGCAAATGTAAAACGCGACCAATGGTTTACCCAAACCAGCAAAGCAGGCCTGATAGCGGGGTTACCAAAATTTACCTATGGACTGGGGCTTAATGTACGCCCTTCGCTGGTAAGCACCCATACCCAAACCGGAACTGCCTCCAGTGCAGGAGAAGGGTCGAGCTATACACTTGTACCCAGCCTGGATGTAAACCAACGCATTGGCTCTAACATTACAGCATCGGTAACTGTAAATACCGATTTTGCCGAAACAGAGGTAGATAGCAGGCAAACGAACCTTACCCGGTTTCCTTTGTTTTTCCCCGAAAAGCGTTCATTTTTTTTAGAAGGTGCCGATATTTTTGAGTTTGGACTGGGCTTACGCAGAAACATTATTCCTTTTTTTAGCCGTAGAATTGGCTTAAACCAGGGAGTGCAAGTACCCATTTTGGCAGGTGGTAAAATTAACGGCCGTATTAAAAACACCGCTTTTGGTGGATTGGTAATGGCTACCGATGCCGTAACAACCCTCGATATACAAATTCCCAAAGCAGCAATGGGTGTAGTGCGTGTAAGGCAAAATGTACTGAAAGAATCGACCATGGGGTTTATTGGTAGCTTTGGCGACCCTAATGGGGAACAAGATAGCTATATGGCCGGAGTTGACTTTACCTACCAAACAACCAGTTTTAACAATAATAAAAACTTTTTAATTGGAGTAACCGGCTTATACGCCAACCGTGAAGCACTACATGGAGACCCTTCTGCCTTTACTTTTAAAGCCGACTACCCCAACGATTTATGGGATTTATCGTTTACCTACATGCATATAGGAGATGCCTTTGACCCCTCATTGGGGTTTGTGCCTCGCAAAGGTATTAATAGTTACCGGTTGGGTTTTGTGTACGCTCCCCGACCAAAATGGCCGTTGGTAAGGCAAATGTTTAACGAAGTGTTTGCTTCGTATATTAGCGGCCTCGATGGCCAATGGCAATCGTACCGAGTGTTTACGGCTCCGGTAAACTGGCGCTTTGAATCGGGCGACAGACTGGAAGCCAACTTTATGCCAACAGGAGAAAACCTGAGCGAGCCCTTTGAAATTGCCGATGGTGTAATTATTCCGGCCGGAGCCTACCAATATTTACGCTACCGGCTAGAAGTCGGCTTTGCTGCCAAACGAAAACTAAACGGGCAGGTTTCCTGGTGGTTTGGAGGCTTTTACAATGGCCGGCTTCAAACCTATGAACTCGAACTAAACTGGAACCCCCTTAAAATACTAACTTTTGAACTCTCCGGCCAACGAAACATGGGGCAGTTGGCTACCGGAAGTTTCGACCAAACCCTGGTGGGCGGACGTGTACGGCTCAACATAACCCCCGACCTGCAACTGAATAGCTTCGTGCAATACGATACCGATTCCAAATCGGTAGGGGTTAATTCGCGCTTGCATTATATTTTTTTACCACTGGGCGATTTATTTGTTGTTTATAATCATAATACGGTGCAGGATTTACAAGATACCTGGCAGCTAAATAGCAGCCAATTAATAATTAAGGCGCGTTATACATTTAGGTTTTAATTTAAAAGGTTGAGCTCTTCATCATTAGGAATAGGATATTCAACGCATTCGACCTTCCTTTGTTCATATATTTCCGGGCTTACATCTACCCAAAAATCATCGCCAAACCAATTAAAAAAGTAACGCTCATCAATATATACCTGGTAGGCATGTTCGATAACGTAATAAGCCGCCTGTTTGCGCGATGAAAGGCTATCGGTGGGGTCTGTGTGCTGCACTTTTAATTTTAAACTATGCAGGTAAATAGAATCGTTACAAAGCAATAAGTGCTTAGGTTCAGCACTTCCTCCTTCCCAGTTTATATCGCCATCATCTACCATAAGCGAGTAGCTATACGTATGTGTAGTTCGATACACCTTTTTAGAAAGCAACCCTACCATTTTAGTATTTTGATTGATTTTATCTACCTGAATATGCATACCATTATCCCAAATTTTGTTAAAACTAACCGGATATCGCTCTACTTCGGGTTTGCAAGCAAAAAACAAGGTGGAAATTAGCCATATAATAGCTGATTTTTTAAATTTAACAAGTGCCATAAATAGAAGTTTCTTACTAAAATACAAATCTTACATTAAAAACTTGTGGCTAAGGTAACATTAAATAAACGACCGGTTAAATTATTAGGAACGGCAAAATTTTGACCGCTAAAATCTTTTATCCAGGTATAAGTAACAGCATTTTTATTGCCCAAAATATTATAAATACCCACCCCCAGTTTAATATTTTCCCAATGAGGAGCCTTCATTTCAAACAACTTTGAAAAGGAAATATCAACCCTGGTATAGGCATCGGCCGTAAACAAATTTCGATCTTTCAAGCTTCCGGGTGGACCAATGGGCAAACCACTACCGTATTGCAAACTTAAGTTAACCCGCAACGAAGGGTCGTTAGGTATATGGTCTTCAAATACGGCTCCAACCTTAAAACGCTGGTCGGTAGGCCTGCGCACGGGTTGGGCATCTACACCTGCTATTTGCTCTTTGGTAGAAAGCAGCCCAACACTAAACCACGATTCGGTGCCTTTAATAAACTCACCAGCCAAGCGAGCCTCGAACCCGGTGGCATAGCCGGTGGCGTTGTTTTGCGGATAGTAAACTACTCTAATGTTATCAAATTGATAAGGCACCAAATCCCATAAAGCTTTGTAATAAGCTTCGGTGCTCATAGTAAATTCGCGCCCCCACCAGCTAAACATGTACCTATTGCCCAGCACAATATGCCAGGCCGATTGTGTTTTGGGTTGGTTGGTTAGCTCTCCGGTTGGAGTTAGAAGCTCCCGGTACACCGGCTGTTGGCGGTAGATGCCCGTACCCAGTTTAAAGCTAACCCGGGGGTGGCTGGTAGGTGCCCAGGTAAGCAATAACCTGGGGTTTATAAACCATTGGCGGGTTAAGCTGTTGTTGGAAACAAAGGCTCCGGCCGTCCACTTTAACTGTGCACCTGCATAGCTATACTGAGCGTAGGTGTTCAACTCATTGGCATCAATGTTGGTGTTAGCCGATTGTGCTTCGGTAATAGCAGTGTACCCAATTGAATCGGTAAACTTGTATTCGTTTCGGTTGGTTAAAATAAGCCGGTTGCTATACCTTAGTCCAAAATCAATTCTACTCATAGAATTGATAGTTAGCACTGCATTTGCCTCCCCATCCACAATTTGGGCATCTAACATATTGCGGGCATAGCGATAGAGCGTGCCAATACCCCGGGTTTGCACACATTCGTTAAACGTATCAGAATCCAGGTTTTTATCTACATCGCATAGTCGATACCCCCCTTCTACCTCGGATCGCTCAGCTTCAAAAGTTCGCATGTACGAAGCTATAACATTCATACTCAGTTGTTCTGTAAGCTCGGCATCCAGCTTAGCTGCACCTTGCCAGGTATTGTATTTCATTTGCTCTTGCCCCTCAAAACCCACTTCAAAGCGCAACTCCTGGTTAAAGGTGCCAAAGGAAATTTCTCCGTTTTGGGGCACCACCCTGTAGTTATTAGCAGCAAATGCACCCAACAATGAAACCGAAATTTTTTTGCTAACCGGCAAACGCCAATAAGACTGCACATCCGTAAACCGGGGGTCGTAAGCTGCATTTACATCGAGGGTATTTAAAATATAACGCGAGCGCTTATGGCGGGCACCCAGCAAAAAATCGGCCTTACCAGCCTTACCGGTTACATACCCGTTTACACCCAGCAGGCTAAGGTTTAGCCCCCCATGCCAACCTGTGGGCTCTTTATAAGTAGCTTGCAATAAGGAAGACATCTTACTTCCCTGGGTGGCATCCCACCCTCCGGCCGAAAAATTTACCGATTGTATTAAATCGGCATTGATAAAACTAAGCCCTTCCTGTTGACCCGAACGCACTAAAAAAGGCCGGTACACCCGAATACCGTTAACTCGTACTATGTTTTCATCGTAATTACCCCCACGTACCGAGTACGAGGTTGACAACTCGTTATTACTCATTACCGAGGGCAAACTGGCCAATATATTTGAAATATCGTTAAATGGTGTAGCCATGGTTGAAATAGCCACCGATTGCAAGGTAACCGAACTGACTGCATTTTGTTCTTTTGGGGTTTCGACAGCTACCCCTTTAAGCACAACCACCTTGGCCTGCAATTTAAGTTTAATCGAAGTTTGTGGCTTGGTTATTTGCAACGTGTATTGTTTTGTATGGAATTGCAAATGGCTACAAATTAGGGTGTATTGCCCAGGTTGTTCAAAATTGAGCATGAAGGTGCCATCTTTATCGGTTACAGTCCCTCCCTTTTCGTCCTTTAGTTGAATAGCCACGCCTTGAATGGGTGTTTGAGTGCTATCGCTTACAACCCCATTTAATCGGTATTGCGCACCAGCTGTTTGTGCCAACAATACCCCTGCAACCAGCATGGTAAACCACTTAACCATTAGCAGTTTTTAAGCGCAGTTATTGTTTCGGACGGGTTATCCGATTTAAACACAAAACTACCGGCCACCAAGGCATTGGCTCCGGCATCCACCAAAGCACGTGCATTGGTCGAAGTTACCCCACCATCTATTTCAATAATGGTATTTGCTCCATGTGCATCTATCATTTGTCGCAGTTCCCTTACTTTATCATAGGTAAACTCAATAAACTTTTGCCCTCCAAAGCCCGGATTAACCGACATAATTAAAACTAAATCGAGCTGGGGCAATACATGCTTTAATGCACTAACAGGCGTATGTGGATTTAATGAAACGCCCACTTTGCAACCCAATGCTTTAATTTGCTGAATGTTACGATGTAAATGCGGGCAAGCTTCATAATGAACCGTAATATAATCGGCACCTGCTTTGGCAAAATCCTCTACGTACTTTTCAGGCTCCACAATCATTAAATGTACATCCAAC
This sequence comes from Cyclobacteriaceae bacterium, assembly GCA_026994125.1. Lineage (GTDB taxonomy): Bacteria > Bacteroidota > Bacteroidia > Cytophagales > Cyclobacteriaceae > JAKISE01. The sequence goes on from JALWRJ010000495.1 coordinate 5,798, forward strand.
GGCTTGGCTGCATGCCGGTGGATAGCTTTACAAACAGGAGCTCCAAACGAAATATTTGGCACAAATCTCCCATCCATTACATCTACATGAATCCAGTCGGCCTGGCTTTGGTTAAGCATTTCAACTTCGGTTTGGAGGTTTGCAAAATCAGCTGCAAGGATAGATGGCGAAATAATAGGAGGCATAATTACATTTTTAAAATTCGAACAGCTACAGGTTTGGTTTGCGAATTATCATTAAAAACTATTTTCAAAAAATAGATTCCTTTGGTTAAACTACTTAGGTTAAGGGTGGCTTGGTTTTGCCCCCAGGTAATTGCATAGTTTCGTGCAACTATTAGCTTACCAGTGGCATCGTAAAGCTTTACATCGGCCTGGTTAGTTTTAGCAGGATTTACAAATTTAATGTTTAATGCCGATTTATTGGTAACCGGATTCGGATAAACCTGCACGGACTCGATTCCGTTAATGGCTTCGATGTAATTTTTGATAGCCTCAAAACCTGGAATGCCATAGCCCATATCGTTATCGGGTAAGGCGGCATTGCTGGCTGTAACTCGTGTTGCCTCTACTAATTGCAAGGCGGGCAACTCAGGGTACGCCTGCCAAACTCCAGCCATTAGTGCTGCCACCTGTGGGCAAGAAAAAGAAGTACCACTACCCACAGTTACAGTACCTTGCTCGCTAAGCAGATACGCCTGCGAACCCAAGGCTACCACATCGGGCTTTATGCGGTTATCGGCTGTTGGCCCTCGGGAACTAAAAGAGGAAACTGCATAATTGGCTTGAATGCTACCCACAGCTAATCCTTGGTGCATATCGGCCGGAGCTGTAATAATTTGCCATGCGGTGTTGCCGGAATTACCGGCAGAATTAACAACCACCATTCCTTTTTCGGAAGCTATTTGTGCAGCCCGGGTAACTATGGTAGTGCTACCATCCATATCCTCGGGCAGGTAGTTCATGGCCGGGTCGTCAAATGTATTATACCCCAATGAACTGCTGATAATATCAACCCCGGCACTATCGGCACGCTCGGCAGCAATAAGCCAATAGTATTCTTCAATCCGGTATTCCGAGGGCACATTTTCAGTAACCATTAGCATGTATTCGGCTCCCGGTGCAATGCCCTGGTAGGAATAGGTTAAGTCGGCTGCCATTAAGGACAATACCTTAGTACCATGGTCAGAATACTGGTAAACATCGCTTGATTTAGACACAAAATCGTAGGTGTACACCACCCGGTTATCGTTGTACAACTTAGCAAATGCCGCAATCGAATTTACTTTCCGAAAACCACCATCGAATACTGCTACACGTACCCCTTGCCCAAAAAAGCCTTGTTCATGCATCGCATCGGCTCCCAAAATTTTGTTTTGAAACAAGGAATCGGTAGGAGCCTGGCTTGTATCGGTTAAATCCTGTTTTTGAGCCCTTCGCCCGGCATAATTTTGAGGAGCCAGGTACACCACATCGCTCACAAAGCTTAACTGCTTTAGTTGTTCGGCCAGGAGCTGTGTGCTTTTTATAATAACTCCATTAAACCATTTGGAAGTTTCAAATACCTTAGCCCCCATTAATGCTAACTGGTTTACATAGCTGGCTGTAACCGGCAAATCTTGCTCGATAAGGGTAATATTTTGGCTAGCTCTCCGGGTAATGGCTTGCTGCGACAAAAACGCTTCGGGAGCTTGCAAACTGTAACCGTTTCCTTCTTTATCAGCAAATGCCACAAAATAATATTGCGTTTGGGCATGTAATTCCAAACCAGCAAGCAAGCAAACAACACTAAGTAATATGTTAGCTTTTAGTTTCAAACGAAATGAGTTTTTGATCCAAAATATATCCTTCTTCCACCACTCCGTTTTCGGAGCATTTAGAGCAATAGTTTAATTTTAGTTTGTACCGGTGTACTAACCCTACCTCTCGGGCAAATACTTCGAAACGGTAATCGTCTTCGGTAATTTTGGCGGGGTCACGTAAATCTTTATGTACCACCCGAGCCGTAGTGCCAAAAGACAGGGTATCATACGCATAGCCCCCCCCTACCTCTGTTAAAACATATATTTCTTCTTTATCGGCATTTTTTGCATTGCCATCCCATTGTGTGTTATTGGCCACCGGAAAAACCAGTTTAACAAAAGCTTTGGTCGCCTCGCTTAATAACACACGTTGGTTATTTACCTCTACCATCCAAAGCGAATCTTTTTGCCATTTTGTAGTATCCAAAGATGTACTATATCGTCCAAGTAGCAGTTGGTAGTTTCCATCTGTCTGCTTAATGGTATCTTCTACAATTTCCTTAACCAGGTAGGTAAGCGTATCTACAGTTCCACTCAGCTTAAAAAATATCTCCTGTGTATAATAAATACGTTCGTCCCCTAACCTCATAGGATAATAATCAAAGCCAAAGGCATCTGTATCAGGTTCAATGGTTTGTGTACAAGCAGCCAGAAAAGCCAAAGCATGCAATGCCATCCATTTAAATTTTGTACCTAATACACTCATTTGTAAAACATTTTAAATCAAATATAAGGGAGTACTTTATAACACGCCCCATATTTACGAACTTTGCCATGTAAAAAATAGTATATAATGGCTTTAAAATTAAGTGTAAAAATAGGAGATGTAACTAACCTAAGCGATGCACGCTATGCAGCAGGTATGGGAGTAGATTACATAGGTTTTAATATAAACGAAGACTCAAAACACTACTTACAGGCCGACTCGTTTAAAGAAATTTTAAACTGGGTAAGTGGTGTGGGTATTATTGGTGAAGTAGGCAATAACAACCTACCGCAAGGCTACGAGCAGTTTTTACCCGAAACAGGCAACCCCGACTTGCTGGCCAAATGTAGTGAGGGCGTACTTAGAATAGCTTGCGAAAACAAATCGCTGCAAGAAATACAAGATAGCTTACAACAAGCTCCTCAAGCATTGTTTTACCTACTTGAACTAACGCAAGCACAATTGGAAAAATATACCCGGCAGCTAGCTGAGTTATGCAGCCAATATGCCATATACCTTAGCCTCCCCTTTACCGAAACTTTGTTGCAAATTGTAGTTGAAACCATTCAACCTAAAGGTATTGAAATTAAAGGCAGCCTGGAAGAACAGCCCGGCTTAAAAGATTACGATGGCATTGCTGATGTACTGGAATGGCTGGAGATGGATGACTAGCCTTATTAAAATAAAAGTTCTCCGGGCAGCAACGATTGCACAGGTTGTGCATGTTTAAACAACCAGGCTTCGCCCCGGCCTTTTAGGTAAGTAGTAGAATTATCAATATGCAGGAGCATTCCTTCGGGCAACCCAATTACGCTTGAAGATGGATTTACTGTTAAGTATTCTTTAATACGCATTTCACGGGTTTCGCCCCCATGGTTGGGCAAAGTAGCATGGGTAAAATGAGGGTTAATTTGATAATTGATAAGTTGAAGTGCATCAAACGAAGCAGGAGCCACCACAGGCATGTCGTTAGTGGTTTTAATAGTGGGGCAAGCTAAATTAGCTCCGGCACTCCAACCAAGGTACTTAGCACCCGCTTGCACAGCCGTTTGTACAGGAGTCAACAGGTTTTCATCCTGCAATATTTTAAGCAATTGAAATGTATTGCCCCCACCTACTATGATACATGACGCCTCGGCTATGGCTTGCTGCTTATCAGCATAGCTATGTACCCCCTTAATGGAAACTCCCATGGGTTGTAATGCCTTGGCTACTGCGGCTGTGTAATCATTGTAAGTAATGGTAATACCGGCAAAGGGGATAAAAACTGCCTCGGTAACATGCTCAAGAAATGAATGTAAATACGTTTGAGGCCAACCCAGGTAAGCCTGGCCGGGCAAAGTAGAGTTACTTAATAAAAGGAGTTGCATATAGCTGGAAAAACCTGCTTTTAATTAATGAAATCGATAATTTCTTCGGCAAACGCATCAATTTCGCTTTCTTCGCTGGCTTGTTTTTCTACCAAAAAATTAAACACCGCTTCCACCTGCATTATGCTGGTAAGTTTACCCTCCAAAACTAATTCTTTAACCTTTGATACAATACGTGTATCCAGGTCAAGTGTGCCGGGCCGCATATACATTTCTTCCAGGTATTGAATACGGCCGATAAGGAGTTCTTTGGCTATCTCGGGCATAATTTTGGCTTATTTGGCTGCAATTTAAACTATAGATTTTATTCAAGCAACTGCCTATTGAAAAATATTTTTTTAGACATAATTTAAAGTAAATAAGTTTTAAATAAAGGTATTAAATTTTACTTTTGATTTCTTATTTAAATAAACCTTAAATTATGTTAGCAATTACCATTGGTTCAGGAGCAAATATTTTCATCATCATTGTGGCTATCTTAATTGGAGCCATTACCGGCATATCGGTAACCGATGCCCTTAAAACCAAAGAGCAAGAAACGGAATAAAACTTGTTTCTTGCTCTATAAATTTTAACTACATGTACAGCAACCTGTTTGATATTCTGGATCAAATTGGGGTGCTTACTTTTTCTATTTCCGGAGCGCGACTGGCTCTATCCAAAAAACTGGATCCTTTTGGAGCTTTGTTTTTAGCCGGGGTAACTGCCGTAGGTGGTGGCACCTTGCGCGATATGCTTTTAAACAAACCCGTATTTTGGTTACACGATACCTCCACCCTGATTAGTATATTGTTGGGCTTTGGTATTACACTTATTTTTCGAAAAAGAATTGTATCTATAAACCGCCCCCTGTTTATTTTTGACACCATTGGTTTGGGTGTTTTTGTAGCCACCGGAGTAAAAACCGCCTTAATGTATAATACCGGGCCCATACAAGCCGTTTTACTGGGTACCATAACGGCCGTATTTGGTGGCATTACACGCGATATTTTAAGCAACGAAATACCACTTATTTTTCGCAAGGAAATGTACGCCACCACTTGCATTATTGGAGGAATATTTTATTTAACAACCGGTTACTTTAACCTGCCCGAATGGTTTATATGGCTGGGTACTATAGGATTGGTTATTGTATTAAGAATAGTTTCTATTAAACTAAAACTATCGTATCCGGTTCTTAGTGAGCGAGATTGATTTCAAAAATTAGTATAAATTAAAATTAAAGGCTATTTTTAGCGGTTTATGAAGGCACCTACACATATTTTTACGTACCTATTAGTTGGTTTATGGCTTGGATCTAGCGGTATAGGCAAGCTAAAGGCACAACCTACCTATACACATCAGGGAAACCAAACCGTACAGCAGGTTAATGGAGCTCCGGTAGTTACTACCATTGCAGGCTGGGCCTCAAGCATTAATGCAGTTACTCCACAATTTAATATTTCAAACCTTAATGTTACGCAGTCGCTAGGCTTTGATGTAGCCCCGGCTGTTAACCCTAACACAGGCGACCTTACCTTTACACTAACACCCTATACCAGTGGCGAAGCTACCTTTAATGTAGAGTTAGAAGACTTAAACGATGGTCAAAAATCTTTAACCTCTACCATTAAAATTACCGTGGAATTTATAAATTCGGCTCCAACTTTTAATGTAGCCAATGCCAACCTGGTGTACGATGAAAAAGCCGGCCCGGTAAGCATAGCAGGCTGGGCAACCAACATTTCGCCCGGCCAAAATCCAATCGAAAATACACAAAAATTAAAGTTTACTACCACCATAGTAGGCCAATCGGCCAATATAAGTTTTAATGCCTTTCCACAAGTAGATGAATTTGGCAACTTTAGTTTTGAGCTAACCGATAAATCGAATGGCACCATTAATTTAAAAATATATTTAGAAGACGATGGGCCAAGCACAACACCACACTCCAACAAGAGTACGGAGCTAAATGTAACCCTAACCATTAACCCAATTAACGATGCCCCTACCTTTACTAAAGGCACTAATGTAATTATTGATGAGCACGAAGGAGCTGTTACCTTACCCAATTGGGCAACCCAAATAAGTGCAGGCGCCCCCGATGAAGACACTACTCAGCAAGTAACTTTTATATTAAGCCTAAAAGAAACCGGTGGTAACCTCCAATTTGACACCCCACCTACCGTAGATACCAACGGAACTTTAAGTTTTACGGCCACCGCTCATTATAATGGATATGCTGTATATGAGTTAGTTTTGCAAGACGATGGAGTTAACTCTCCAGCCCCCAACCAAAACACCAGTGCCGTAC
>JALWRJ010000496.1 GCA_026994125.1 Cyclobacteriaceae bacterium
TTACCGGGTTTGGTTATGTTGGGCTTGCTTACAGTTGCCTTTTCTTGCAAACAGGCTACCGAACACCAACCCCTTGTAGTGCCACAGGTTTGGCCACATGGTACCATGTACGAAATTTTTGTACAAAGCTTTGCCGATACCAATAACGATGGCATAGGCGATTTTAACGGGGTTACAGCAAAGCTAGATTACCTGGCCGATTTAGGCATCCAGGGTATTTGGTTTATGCCCATTAATCCATCGCCCAGCTACCATAAATACGATGTAACCGATTATTATAATGTGCACCCCGATTATGGTACTATGGCCGATTTTAAAAAGCTGGTGCAAGAAGCTCATAACCGAAATATTAAAATCATTATAGATTTGGTTATCAACCATACCTCGTCTGAACACCCTTGGTTTAAGGCAGCCATGGCCAATAAAAACAGTCCGTATCGTAATTATTATGTATGGGCAAACATTGATTCGGTTAAAGATGAACTCCATAAAAAAACCATTACCCTCGATTCCGACAATATAACCCAATGGCATAAGCCGGCCGGCAACGATACCACCCAGTTTTATTATGGATTTTTTTATGGCGGCATGCCCGATTTAAACTACGATAACCCTGCCGTACGAGCCGAGATGATAAAAGTTGGCACGTATTGGCTTAAAGAAGTAGGAGTGGATGGTTTTAGGCTGGATGCCGCTAAGCACATTTTTCCGGATGAACGAGCCAAAGATAGCCATACTTGGTGGGTTGAATTTGGTGATGCCATGCGTAAAATAAAGCCCGATGTGTACATGGTGGGCGAAGTTTGGGGAAATGCCCAATTGGTTGGCCCTTATTTAAAAGGCTTGCCAGCCATGTTTAATTTCGATTTCTTTCATGCCATCAACCGTTTGTTACAAACCGAGCAAAATAATGGTATGGTTGATTCCCTTATAAAAGCACGAGCTATTTACCAGGCTATTCAGCCACATTACTTAGATGCTATTTTTGTCAATAACCACGACCAAAACAGGCTCATTAGTAATGTGGGGGGCGATATAGCCAAAAACAAGTTGGCCTTTGACATCTTACTTACCTTGCCGGGTACTCCTTATATTTATTATGGCGATGAAATAGCCATGTTGGGCAAAAAACCGGATGAAATGATTCGAGAACCATTTTTGTGGGATATGCCTTCAAAAGACAGCCTGCGCACTACATGGCTTGTGCCTGAAAATAGTACCGATAGTACCGTGGAGCCTCTTGCTTTGCAAATGAAAGATTCTGCCTCTATATACACCACTATTAAAAGCTGGATACACCTGCGAAATGATAGCCCAATACTTAGAAACGGGAGTTTATCCACCCTTAAAACCAATCCGGATTTAGTAGCTTATGCAAGATCATGGAAAGACATGCGCTGGGTTATTGTACATAATATTACCAGCCGTACAGCAACGCTAAATTTAAAAGATATGAAGGCAGCCAAACTGATGCATTATGTAGGGCAGGCTCCGTTTGTAACCGATACAACTGTTCAGCTTAGGCCTTACCAATCTGTTATTTTACACTAATAAAGTTTATCCTGTTTTTATAGGCTATGGAGTACCAGCATTTTACTAATTGAATAGTTGCTGTTGCGTTTAATTTTTTTTTTGCTCCAATGTGGTATTTGTAGATTAAAAAAAACGACTTTTGCCAAAGTAATACTAGTATCACCTCAAAAAATCAATAAGCAATGTCTAAATTTAGAAGCGGTGTATTATTTGGCGATGAAGTGACCGAATTATACCAATACGCAAACCAGCATAATTTTGCCATTCCGGCTGTAAATGTAACAAGTTCGAGTACCGTAAATACGGTGTTAGAAACTGCGCGCGACATCAACTCTCCGGTAATTATTCAGTTTTCTAATGGAGGAGCTACTTTTTTTGGAGGAAAAGGCCTTTCCAGCGAAAATCAGTTTAGTGCCATTCAAGGTGGAATAGCCGGAGCTAAACATGTGCATGCACTGGCCGAGGCCTATGGCGTAACCGTAGTATTGCATACCGACCATGCAGCTAAAAAATTATTACCCTGGATTGACGGTCTTTTAGAAGCCGGTGAGAAGCATTTTGAGGCAACCGGTAAGCCACTTTACAGTTCGCATATGCTCGATTTAAGCGAAGAACCGTTAGAAGAAAACATCGATATTTCGGCACAATATTTCGAGCGCATGGCCAAAATTGGTATGTCGCTCGAAATTGAACTGGGCTGTACCGGAGGCGAAGAGGACGGAGTAGATAATACCGGTATGGATAGCTCAAGGCTATATACCCAGCCCTCCGAAGTGGCTTATGCCTACGAGCGTTTAAGTAAAATTAGTAACCGGTTTACCATTGCAGCCGCTTTTGGCAATGTACATGGGGTGTACAAACCCGGCAATGTAGAGCTAACGCCTAAAATTTTAGATAACTCACAAAAATATATCGAGGAAAAATACAATACCGGTAAAAACCCGGTCAATTTTGTATTTCACGGAGGTTCAGGCTCTTCGCGCGAAGAAATTCGGGAGGCCATTACCTATGGAGTAATTAAAATGAATATTGATACCGATATGCAATGGGCCTATTGGGATGGCGTTCGCAACTACGAAAAAGCAAACCATGGCTACCTGCAAGGGCAAATTGGCAACCCCGAAGGCGATGATAAACCCAATAAAAAATTTTACGACCCTCGTGCCTGGCTGCGTAAAGCCGAGCAAAGCATGATGGAACGGCTAAAAGTTAGTTTCGAAGACTTAAATTGCCTTAATAGAAATTAAAAAATAGCGTATAAGGTGCCTGGCTTTGGGTGTGTTTTAGCTGTTCATCTTGTATGAAAGCATTTTCAAAATTAAAAAAAACAAAAAAATGAAAATAGCACAGAACAGCGTGGTGGTAATGCACTACACCCTAAAAGATGGTGATGGCGATATCATTGATTCATCCAATGGCAACGAACCATTGGCCTATATTCAAGGCATTGGTAACATTATTCCTGGCCTCGAAGATGCCCTGGAAGGTAAAAGAAAAGGCAATAAAATTGAGATAACAATTACTC
>JALWRJ010000497.1 GCA_026994125.1 Cyclobacteriaceae bacterium
GCCGGGTAGGTACTCGGCTAGTTTTAACAAAACAGTAACACCACTTGCATTATCATCGGCTCCGTTATGGATGGCATGTTCACCACTCAGCGAGCCTTCATCGCCATAGCCCAGGTGGTCGAAGTGTGCCCCAATAACTACTGTATATGGCGCATTATTATTAATAAAGCCAATTACATTTCGCCCTTCAATAGCCTTGCTGGTATCGGCTTGTACTTTGGCATGTGGATTATAGCGAGGCTTTACCGCAAACTCCTGAAAATACCCATTGGTACCTTTGGGCACAAGCCCAATTTTTTTAAACCTTTTGGCCAGGTATTTTGCGGCCATCATTTCCCCTTTCGAGCCAATTTCACGGCCTTCCAGTTTATCGCTGGACAAAAATTCCATATCGGCTTGCATGGTTTGTGCCCAACCCGATAAGGTGCTTACCAGAAATGCTATGGCCAGGCTATATTTTTTGTGTATGTTCATTGTACATATATTTTAGTTGGTGCTACTGTTTTGCGGTTTGCTTCTTCAAGGTTCTGTTTTTATATCCCTATCTTTTCCTGGAAATTAATAATGATAGGCTGTTAAAATGGAGTAGCCCATCATTTTACCTTTTTTATTATACGATTCCGATTTTACCATACCTACCTCTTTGGCATACCACTCTATGCTTTTGGTTTCAATGGTTCCCATTGTTTTCATACTCGTTTTTTGGCTTAGTTTAAAGCAATTAAAATCTCCGGCCGGTGTGTGCAGGTTTTCTTCGGCTACTACTTTTCTATCAGTTACATCAATTTTAAAGGTCATTTTCATTGGGCTGGCATCAATATGCATTATTACATGTGCGTCTTTTAACTGCTGGCCTGCTTTTAAATTAGCGGGTATTTCCATTCCATTGCCTTCCATACTTATTTCGAAATTTTGCATGGCTTCCATCTGTGCTTGAGGCACCAGGTCGTTTACATCAAAATATACCACGCCATCTTTGCAGGTAAGTGTAGTCGTGTTGTTCATAACCTCTTCCCCTTTATCGTCAGTAAAAACCATTTGCAGTTCTGCTTCAAAACCGCTTGACGTTTCTTTGTACTCTACTACATTTTGCGTCATTTTTCCTTCTAATTTACCCTTGGCATTGTAAGAGGTTATGGCCCAACTGGTTCCTTTTTTTAGCTTGTAATATTGATTACACTGCGAATATCCTGTGCTGCTTACTAAGAATAAAGCAGCCATAATGAATAATTTTTTCATAATACGTAATATGTTAATGCTTAAATTTTGCACCAAATTACAACCTATTTAAAAGAATTGGAACACTACGAGCTAATTTGAAGCCAAGCGGTAGGCCTCATTTACTTTAATAATAACCCCTGCATCCATCATTTGCCGTAACAAAGCCACCAGCGCTTGCTGCTGGCTAGCAGCAAAAGCACTAAAAAGCACTTGCTCGGATATGCTACCCTGGTTTAATTGCTGCATTAGCTTTACATATAATTTTTCGGTACCGGCATGTTTCTTAGTCAAACAAACATCGCATTTACCGCAAAACGTTATTCCCTCATCAAAATAAACCAAAAGCTGCTGCATACGGCAAGTTTCGGTATGATGGATGTAGTTCAACATTGCTTCCAAACGAGCCTGGGCATTGGTTTTTAGGCGTGCCAGATGGGCATCGTTGATAAATAATTTTTGAGCATCCTGGCGGGGCTGCAAAAAAACAAGTTCGGGTTTACCCGATGCGTGGATATAGTGCAACATGCCCAATTTATTTAACCTTACCAATAACTCGCCCACTTTTTTTACCTCTACTTTTAAAAAATTGGCAATTTTAGTTTCGTTAATAACCAAATAGTCGGTAAAAAGGCCACCACCGTAAATGCGCAACAGACTTTTAATAAAATTATCAAATTTTTTGTTAGCCACCTGAAATTTATACAATTCGGTATGATTAACCGTTATTTTAAGTCGGCTATGTTTTAAACCCGAATCGGTTAGCTGAAGCAAACCTGCTTCGTTTAATCGATGAAAAGCATGAAAGGTTTGGATGGTATCGAGCTCGTATTTTTGACAAAACTCGTGCAGCACAAAACTACGCGAAGCCATAAAACCACTACCCACCGCCATCTGAAAATGGTTGGCCACCGCTTGGTACACACGTTTTAAAAAATCGATGGAAGGATGGTTGGTTTCTAGTTGTTGGCGTTGCTTTTCGGCATCTGATTTATGCGCCAACAGTACTGCAAATGCCACATGCCCATCGCGCCCTGCCCGACCGGCTTCCTGGTAATAATCTTCGATGCTCGAGGGGGCTTCAAAGTGCACCACCAACCGCACATTGGGTTTATCGATACCCATACCAAAGGCATTGGTAGCTACCATTACTCGTGCAGTATTGTTAAGCCAGGCCTGCTGATGTTGTTCCTTATGGGTATGGCTAAGGCCGGCATGGTAATAGGTGGCCGTTATATCTTGCTTTCGGATAAGTTCGGCCAATTGCCTGGTAGCTTTACGCGAACGCACATACACAATAGCCGAACCGGCCACTTTATGCAATATTTCGAGCAGTTTAACTTCTTTATCTTCCACTACCCGCACCGAAAACGAAAGGTTAGGGCGCGCAAAAGTACTTTTAAACACAACGCCTGCTTTAAAAGCGAGCTCTTGTTGAATTTCGGCCTGCACTACTGCTTTGGCAGTGGCGGTTAAGGCCAACACGGGTACACCCTCCAGCAGTTTTCTAAACTCGGCAATTTGCAGGTACGAAGGTCGAAAATCGTGGCCCCACTGCGAAATACAATGCGCCTCATCAACGGCCAGCAGGTTTACATTCATTTCCTTAGCCCGGGCAATAAAAAGTTCGGTTTGCAGGCGTTCGGGCGAACAATACAAAAATTTAATCCCTCCATAGATACACGAATTTAAAGCGTTATCTATTTCGCGTGTATCTAAAGCCGAATGTACAGCTACGGCTTTAATGCCTCTTTTTTTTAGACCTGCAACCTGGTCGTTCATTAAAGCTATGAGGGGCGAAACCACAATACAAATACCTTCTTTCATTAAACCTGTCAC
>JALWRJ010000498.1 GCA_026994125.1 Cyclobacteriaceae bacterium
ATTTTTTCGGGTTAGTTTATCCAGGTTGCTTCCGTTTAGGGTAGCCGTATAAGTTAAGGTTCCGTTACTATCATTAATAGTTATGGATGCCAGGCCGTTAGCATTATAGGTATAGCTTTGTACGGCCATTGAATCGGTTCCTTCATATACATTAATGGTTTTAATGCGTTGGCCACCTTTGTCATCGGCTTCAAAAGCATAGGTAGTGGTGGCACCTAACGTTTTGTACGTAACCTTAGTAGGATTGCAGACGATTTCTGCCTCGGGTTCACTTTTTTTACAACTGTTAAAAAAAATAATGGTCAGGGCAACTAAGTAGATTTTTTTCATGGTATTATTTTGTTAAATTATTATACAAACCTACTAGTTTGAAACTTAAATAAAAGCGAAAATTTGTGAGTGTTCCCAAAAACTTTGTGAATGCTAGTGTTTTTTTTGTGAACGAATTTGAAGCACCTGTTTTAAAGCTCTACATAAAATCAATATCTACATTTAGTGGTATTTTCATTAAATAAGTTAGTGCATCTTCTACTGTTTTTTTGCCATAAATAACCTGGTAAAGGGTTTCGGTAATGGGGGCTCTAAACCCATAATGTTGTGCAAATTTTTTAATAATTTTTACCGTATTTATTCCTTCGGCCACTTCATTCATCGAATCAATAATTTCCTGAAGAGTTTCGCCATGAGCCAGGCGGTTGCCCACCGTAAAGTTGCGGCTATCTTTAGACGAACTGGTAGCCACCAGGTCGCCTACTCCGGCCAGGCCAATAAAGGCTTGCAAATTGCCTCCCAGGGCTTTGCCCAGGTAAATCATTTCTACGAGGCCACGGCTAATGAGCAATGCTCGTGCGTTTTCGCCAAAGCCTAACCCGTGCAGCATACCCGATGCCAAAGCAATAATGTTTTTAAGTACACCGGTTAGTTCAATGCCAATTAAATCCTTGTTGCCATATACCTGAAACAAATCGCTTTTTAGCAGGCGCTGGCCTTCTTTAATTACCGAATCGAACGAGCTGGCCACTACGGTAGCTGCAGGTTGCTTATTGTAAATTTCTTTGGCCAGGTTAGGGCCTGCCAGGCATCCAATTCGCACTACAACTGTTTCTTCTTTAATTACCTCGCTCATGGTTTTTACATTGTGGCGGGTACATTCAACATCGGTGTTTGTGGTTTCAATGGAGTCGAGGGTAACACCTGCAGGCAGGTTAATATCCAGCCCTTTGGTGCCATGAATTAAGGTATGGTAGGGGTGCAGGTAAGGCGAAAAGTCTTTCATTAGTTGCCTGAAATTGGCTGCTGGCACCACCGGGAAAATAGTTTCACAATTGGCAGCTACCATTTCTAAACTATCGCTTGCTTCAATGTTTTCGTGCAGTTTATAGCTCAGGTTGGTTTGGCTTTTTCGAATAGAAGCTAATTTTTCAGGGTTACGGGTATAGAGCAACACCTTATTGTTTTCGGCCAGCAAATTGGCCACCACTGTGCCAAAACTACCGGCACCAATTACACCTACATAGTTAGCTTTCATAGTCTTCAAAATTATAGCCTCGCATGCGGTTATGATAAAAATACAGCAACCTTAAACTTTCAGTTTCGATATCTCCTTGTTCGTTGCGTATCAAGGGCAGTTTGGCATGAAAGAGCCCCAGGTTATTAACTCCCTGGTCTATTAATTCTGCCACTGGCTTATGAATACCCGGGCTGGTTAATATTTTACCGTTTTCTTCCATTTTAAGAATGATGGTTTTTAGCCGCTCAACCTCAACCGAAAATTCCCCGTAATCAACTAGTAGCTCATCTTCCGGTAATCGTAAAAAATTAAACAAATCCAGGTCAGGAAACTTCTTGCGCAATAATCTAAACCCAACATACGCTACCAAATGGCTGGGTAGAACCTCATTGTTCCAATGAAATTCTTCCACAATTCGTTTGCTAAGATTTCGAGTATATTCTTCATCGCGTTGGGCATCTTCTACAAATTCTCCATTGCGCATAAAGTAGTCTTTGGTGGCTATATATCGGTTGTTATGGCCTATGCTATGGCCTTCAGCATCAATATAGTTGCCAAACAAATCCATGGGTTTGCCTATACTTACTGATATGTCCGATTGCTTGGTAAAAAACTTAATTAAAAATTTAGTGATTTTGTACGAGGTAGAGTACTCATCGTTTTCGGTATAATACCTTTCCTGACCTTTTTGTTTTAAAAATTGATCGATGAGCGAAGGAGCCTCCAGCACAAAATTATAATTAAGCACCACCGGTACCACAAATATTTTTTGGTCTTTATTATTTTTAAAATTTGCCAACTGAGCTTTAATGGCGGTGCCCAGAAGCCCTCTTTTTAGTTCGTTTTCGATGGCTCCCGAGCGCGACCTGGTGCCTCCCGGAAAAAACAAACTGTGGCAACCTTCCTGAATGGCCAGGTTGGAGTAACTTTTAAGGGTTTCCAGGTAGGGTAGGTTTTTTTTGCGCCTATCCACCTTGTACGCACCCAGGCTATTCATAAAATAAGCAAATAGCTTAATATTAAATAAATTGAGGCCTGCACCATAAATAAAAGGAGGCAGTCCCAGTTCTTGAATTACCCATCCTATCAGTACCGAGTCGAGGTTGCTAAAATGGGTAGGTACCATAATAATAGTCCCCTTTTTGGCTAAGCTGCGCAACAGGTCAATATCGCCTCGTACGCGTATTTTATCGCGCAAGGTATGGCGTGCCCTAAATAAGCCAGAAAAACGGCCCGAGTGAGCTGCATTTAGCAAACGTGCAAAACCAAAAGTGGTAACTCTGCGGGCAAACCTGTGCGATGATGGCTTAAACGTGCTCGCTATTTCGGAAGCATACCTGTGGGTAATCTCCTTTAATGTTGTATCGGCAATTTCAGCGGCTTCTTCGGGGTGGGCAGCGCATTTAACCAATTGTTTTTTTACATGCTGCCAAAATTCATAATCATCTTCAGGGTCAACACTCCAGGGCATTTTCTTAATTCTAAGATTTTCCCGGTAGCGTGTCCGTTCCAATTCTTCAATCAGGGCGGCCTCGCTTGGTTTAATT
>JALWRJ010000499.1:0-2170 GCA_026994125.1 Cyclobacteriaceae bacterium
ATGTACACCTATTAGCATAACAGGCCCATATATTAAAAAGCCAATAGCCACTAAACTAAAGCTATCTACCCAAGGGTGGCCGGGTGGGTTAAACCAATACACCACTACAAACAAAAGTACCAGCACCATATACAGCATACTTACAGGAGCCCGTTTGCCTTTAAACCATCGGTCGCTTAAATAACCGGCCATTAACGTACCGGGTATGCCGGCCCATTCGTATAAAAAGTAAGCCCAGCCCGTTTCAGACAACGAAAACTGCTTGGCTTCGGATAGGTACGTTGGCGCCCAATCGAGTACGCCATACCTTACCAGGTAAACAAAGGCATTGGTAATGGCAATTAGCCAAAGCAACTTGTTTTTAAAAACGTAGGTAATAAAAATTTGACGGGCGGTTAATGGGCGGTCGGCCGTGTTGGGGTTGTAGTTTTTGGGGTAATCGTTTTTAAACTGTTCAATGGGTGGTAAGCCACATGCTTTGGGTCGGTCGCGTACCAACAAGTAAATAAGGCCGGCTATGCCCAAGGCAATAATACCCGGCAAATAAAATTTTGCCTGCCATTGGCCAAAAAGGTACACTCCGGCAATAGCCAGTGGCCCAATAAGCCCACCCCCAACATTGTGGGCAATATTCCACAACGACATCTTAGTGCCGCGCTCCTTAATGGAAAACCAATGCACCATAACCCGGCCACTTGGAGGCCAACCCATGCCTTGAAACCAACCGTTTAACAACAACATGCCAAACATAATACCTACACCGGAAGTAGCCCAGGGAAACAGCCCCATTACAATCATTACACCGGCTGATAAAGCCAGGCCGGTAGCCATAAATTTACGGGCATCACTACGATCCGATACATTACCCATTAAAAACTTGCTTAGCCCATAGGCGATAGAAACAGCCGATAAGGCAAAACCCAACTCCGTTTTGCTAAAACCTTGCGCTATTAAATCGGGCATAGCCAACGAGAAATTTTTACGTACTAAATAATAACCGGCATAGCCTATAAAAATACCAATAAACACCTGCCACCTTAATTTTTTGTACGTTGTAGCTACTTTGGCTGCTGGTAGTGCGGGGGCATCGGGTTCTAATGAAAATAGGTTGCGCATGATTCGTGTATAAACAAAGTATTGCTAAAAGTAAGAAGGTTTGCGTACCAACAAAATTTTTTGTGGTAAAAACTGAATGTATTTAAAAAAATAGGTGCACTAAAAATGTACCCCCAATTTTAGGTTGCCATATACAGCTAAATAATGGCCATTATAATTGGGCATAAAAGTAGTGGCCGGGCCAATATCAACTCCCATATAAAAAGATTTATTGCTCCTATAGCTTATACCCAAAGGCAGATACATTAACCAATAATTGCCAGAGATAATCCTCAAATCAGTATCGTTTATCATGGGCGATAATACACCACTAAGCCCAATTAAAAAGGAAACCTTTTCAGGTTTAATGGCAGAAAAAAAATACTTAACTCCTACACCTATACCTACCAAACCTGCACCTAGCTCTAAACTGTAGTGCTTAGCAAGCACTCGTTCATACACTACACCCATAGCCATTGAGGTTCCAAAAAAGCTAAACGAAACAGCATTTTTTTTGATTTGAGGAGTAGGTGTGGAGGGTTCTTGAGCTTGTAATGAATGAGCAAAAAAAGCCATGATACCCAAGGTTAGTAAAATAAAAATTATCTTTTTCATACACCGTTTTTATAGCAATAATAGTTATTGGCTTATCATTTTCATAGAAACGCTATAATTTATGCTAGGCAATCGCCAGGCAGGCTATACTTAATTTTGAAACGCCCGCTTGTAGCAACGCCTGGCCACAGCTTTCGAGGGTAGCCCCGGTAGTAATTACATCGTCCACCAGCAATACGTGTTTGCCGGCCAATTGGTTGGTAGTTGCTTCAAAAATTTGTGCCACATTTTGCCACCTTTCCATTCTGTTTTTGCGGGTTTGGGTAGGTGTTTTCTTTACCCTATGCACGGTATGGCTATCCAGGGTACAGCCTAGCCCGTTAGCCAACCCTTTGGCTACCAACTCACTTTGGTTAAAACCGCGCAACCTAAGTTTGCTTTTATGCAACGGCACTGGTACAACGGTATCCACCGTAGTAAACAACGTTAGTTTTTTACAATCCTGCCCAAACTTATTGCC
>JALWRJ010000499.1:2180-3045 GCA_026994125.1 Cyclobacteriaceae bacterium
CAACAAGTGTTGAGTTATTCCGTTTTTTTTAAAGAGCAGGTAAGCATAAATTTCGGACAAGGGTAACCGGCCATAAAACCGTTGCGCCAGCTCCTGGCTGTTAAAGGTTAAGCGCTTAGGCAAATGCACCTGGCAATGCAAGCACAAACTATGTTCTGCCTTGAGCAAGGTTCGCCCACACCCGGGGCAGGTATGAGGAAAAACCAGGCGTAACATATCTTGCAACACAGAGGCCATCCTACAAGTTATCTCTTTTTTTTAAACTATAAAAATTACATACCCCTATATTTGTTCTCTTACCAACCGTGTACTTTACTATATATAAATATGGATGCCGTAGAAGAGTTTAATGCCTATCGAGAAAAAATGAACAACGCTATTATGGCCGAAAACAAC
The DNA here is from genome assembly GCA_026994125.1 of Cyclobacteriaceae bacterium. GTDB lineage: Bacteria > Bacteroidota > Bacteroidia > Cytophagales > Cyclobacteriaceae > JAKISE01. The sequence continues at coordinate 2,577 of JALWRJ010000499.1, forward strand.
CTGGTCATTAAAAGATTGTTTAATTTAGACACCAATACATATAAAGCAGGAGCCCTGCCCAGCCAAACCAAAGAACTGTTGGGTTTGGTAGCCAGCATGGTATTGCGGTGCGATGATTGCATAAAATACCATTTAGAAAAATGCGTTGAGCAAGGCACTACCAAAGCAGAGCTGTTCGAGGCTTTTTCGGTGGCCAACATTGTTGGTGGCACCATTGTTATCCCTCACTTGCGCAGGGCCGTGGAGTATTGGCAACTACTAACACAACGTAATGATTAAAAAAGACCTGGAATTAGAACGCAACTGGCAACGCCTACGCATAAAACTAAAAGAGGTAATTGGTAAAAAACCACGCGACCTGAACAGTATATTACTTTTAATAGGCGTGCAGGAATTGGGTAAGGGTTGGCAGGAATTTAGCAAAGAAGAAAAACAAGATTTAATGCATATCGCCATTTGTAAAGTTCTA
>JALWRJ010000500.1 GCA_026994125.1 Cyclobacteriaceae bacterium
GCGTTTGTGCGATCGCCTCATAATTGTGAGTTTGGCAAATGGCTGGATAAGGATAAACCTGTGCTAAGCAAGTACAGTTATTACAACGAAGTGTTTAACCTGCATAAACAACTGCACGAGGAAACGGCACGTATTATGCAATTAGCACTTTCGGCTCGAAAAGAAGAAGCCACTAAAGCTATTGCAGTAGGTAGTACATTTTCAGCAATATCAGCTAAACTTACCCTAACTATGATGAATTGGAAAAAAGGCATTGCGGCAGCCGCTTAGCTTATTGCCTAAACCCCAATCGTTCTTTAAGTGCTTCAGGCAATTCAGGTAAGCTGTGGCGCTGTACCAGGTAGGTATTAAGTCCGGCTAGTTCATTAAAAACTCCGTGGTGGTCGCGCGATTTACTTAGGTAGTCGGCACCTGTGCTGCCACCGGTACCAGTACGCATGCCTATCATGCGAGCCACCATGGCAATGTGGCGAGTGCGCCAGGTGCTCATCAGTTCATCAATTAAAATAAGGGTATCGAGCAATTGAAAAGGAATATGCAGCAAAGGGTAATCGCGGTATGCTAAAATAAACAAGGCTGCCCGGTTGGCTTGTGGGCTTAACCGATGGCCTGGCATGGTAGTATTACTATAAAAAAATCGCTCGAAGTCTGACATAATGGCCCGATCGTTTTGATTAAGCGTAGCTTCAAAAGCTTTTTGATACTGCTTCCAAAACGGATGCTCCTTGGGCTGTGAGGTAGCTGGCCAGTAGGGTTCGTTAAAAAAAGGGATGCGTTCCAGCCAGGCATTTAGCAATTCAATGAGCGAGGGTTGGGCTTCAATTTTGGCTATTTCTTCAATATGCTCTTTTCTAAGATGGCTTTGGTAAAAGGCCTTACCATGGCGATCGCCAAACTTTAAGCCCATCATGGCCTCTAACATTTTAAACTGAAAACTTTGAAACCCGGAGGCAGGTCGTAGTTGGTCTCTAAAATCGAGAAAATCCAAAGGGGTCATGGTTTCCAGTACATCAACTTGTTGTATGCCCAGTTGCCAAATGGCAGCAATACGTTTAAGGCGGTGTACTACGGCAAACATATCGGGGCTGTTATCGTTAATGGCCGGCTGGTTTAATATATCTACAATCGACTGCATTTCGTACTTCATTTGCTTAAACCAAAGCTCGTAGGCCTGGTGGATTATGATAAACAGCATTTCATCGTGAGCTTCTTTGCCATTTAGCCCGCTTTCGGTTTGCTGGGCAGTTAAAATTTTATCTAATTGCAAATAATCGGAGTAATAAACTTCTTTAGCCATAATAATCTAATTGAGTGTTAAAATTGATATTTTCTACAAGTCAAAACAAGAATTCTGTAAGAATCTTGTTTAAGAGAAGTAACAATTTGTTAATACTGTTGAGGTGAATGTGTTAAATTAACCTTTTACTTTTGAATCAGAAAATCCTACGAAGGTAGGACTAAATAATTAGCGGCAGTTACCAATACAAAGTAGATTGTCGCGATTAGGACAACGGAAAGTATCCTTACAGCTATCCCGGTTTTCGGGATTTTTTATGCCTCTTTGTTTGCAAAAACTGCTTGCCGTGTACCTTGTGGTACTTCAATTTTAATGCGTGTTCCTTTGCCCAGGTTGGATGAAAGCTCAGTGGTGCCTTTCATTTTGGTAAGGGCTTCTTTTACAATGTACAAGCCCAACCCCGAACCATCGGAGTTTATGGTGCCGCGGTAAAACATATCAAATACCTTGGGTTGGTGCTCTTTGGCAATGCCTATACCGTTGTCTTCTACGGTAATTGTACATCCATTGGCTGTGGTTTGCACGGTAATAGTAACCTTGCTGGCACTTTTGGTGTTATCGGCATACTTGCAGGCGTTGGAAATAATGTTATTTAGTACCATAGACATCCTGCGCCTATCGCCTACAAACACGTGTTTTTCGTGGTCGATTACTTGCATTTCAATGTTGGGGTTGCTTAACAATTTAATGTTATCCACAAGCTCCGAAACCATGGCTTTTATGCTAAATCGGTCGTTTTGAATTTCGGTGCGTGCATTGCGCGAGTAATCCAGAATATCTTTAATAAAACTATCCAGTTTTTCAATGCTTATGCCTATTCTTTCAATGCACTCCTCCATCAAGCCTTCTTCGGGGTGGTTTTTGCATAGGTTTACCAAGCCTAATACCGAAGAAAGAGGAGCCCGCAAATCGTGCGAAACACTATACACAAACTGGTCGAGTTCTGTATTTACTTTTTTAATGTCGTTTAGCTTGGCCATCAACTCCCGGTTTAGCTTTTTTACCCTCGATTCGGCCTCTACCCTGTCAGTTATATCTTTTGACACCACCAATACTTGTTTTACCCGGTTAGTATTATCACGACTATATACCAGGGCTACTTGTTCTACCCACCTAAATTCTTCGTTAAATACATTGGTTCTAAATTTAAGGGTGTACATATCCTGGCCGGCTCTTATGGCTTTGTTCATGGCATCGTACTGTTCGAGGTCATCCGGGTGTACGTATTCTCTAAAAATGGAAGCTCCTTTTTTTGGGTAATTGATAATAAAATCGGGGTTTTGGATAAAAACATCTTCCATGGCTTTATTGTAATAGGTAATTTCATTGGCATTAAAATCGAGTAAAAACAACGGATCGGGAGTGCCTTTTAATATACCATTTACAATAGCTTGTTTTTCGCGCAGCTCTTCTTCTTTAGCTCTTATACCGGTTACATCAATAATGGTTCCATTTAGCTCGGGCACATAGCCGTTTTCGAGCACTCTGGGGTTGCATTTGTTTACAATATGGGCAATGCTACCATCTTTTTTAAAGTGACGAGCTTCAATTTCAAAAGGGTTGCCCTGTTTTGCTTTTTCTAACGCATCCAATACCAATGTTTTATCATCGGGGTGGGTTACATTAATAAATTCTTCTTCGTTGTAGCGGAACGATTGAGGTTGGTAGCCCATAATGGTAAACACCTCATCCGAAGCGCTAATTTCACCACTTTCCACATAAAGTTTCCAGGTGCCAATA
>JALWRJ010000501.1 GCA_026994125.1 Cyclobacteriaceae bacterium
ACTACTTTGTTCTGCACACTGTGACAGGCTTTACAGTTTTGTTTAAATAGCTTTTCTCCGGCCTTAATAGTTTCAGGGTCGGTGGGAACCGCAGACGACTGCGCACCGGCCATTTGAATGCCATAAGAGAGAGAGAGCGAAAATAAAACAACAAATACCTGTAAGGTTCGTTTAATTGTTTGCTTAGATGCCATACTTAAGTTAGTGTATTGAATTATCACTTTTTTCAAAAGCAGCACAAATCTACTTATTAGCAAGCGGCATTTGCAAGCAAATCCAATAGCAAATTCCTATTTTTTAAGCTTTTGATATATGAACAAATGCTTATCGTACTGTATTTCAGTTGGGTTTGCCCCATTTTACCCTTATTTGGAATAATTATAAATAGCGATTGCCTTACAAAAATCATCTTTTTTGTGGAACTAATTGCCGATTAATGAAATTGCCGAACGATTGTTCGTAGCTTTATTCTAAGAGATTTTTGCATATTCTATGAGATGTCAACCATTTATTTTTCAAAATAAAAGCGTTAAAAAAAGCCATCATTTGATTTAAAATTAATTTAAGCACTAGGTACATAAATGCCTGCTATCCTGTTTTATTTTAGTAATGGCAATTGCAATACATTTATATCATCTACATTTGAACTTTGCAATTACAAAAACTACTTAGCAATGAAAATTTTTGGAATTGGTCGCAATTATGCAGCACATATAGAAGAGTTACACAATGAGCGGCCCGAAGAACCGGTAATATTTACAAAGCCTGAAACAGCTTTACTTACACGAAACCGCCCGTTTTTCTATCCTGGTTTTTCGAATGATATTCATTTTGAAGTTGAGATTGTTCTTAAAATAGACAAAGTGGGTAAAAATATCGAAGAAAAATTTGCTCATACCTATTATAATGAAATTGGCATTGGCATAGATTTTACCGCAAGAGATTTGCAAACCAAAGCCAAAGCCAAGGGCTTACCCTGGACGATTGCCAAAGGATTTAACGATTCGGCTCCCATTTCGGAGTTTGTGCCTAAAGAAAATTTTGATTTACAAAACCTCGACTTTTCGTTGCAACAAAACGGCAAAGTTAAGCAAGCCGGAAACACATCGCTTATGTTATTTTCCTTCGATTACATCATAGCTTATCTTTCTCGATTTTTTCTGTTAAAAAAGGGAGACCTTATTTTTACGGGAACCCCAAAAGGAGTAGGCTCGGTAGCCATTGGCGATACGTTGAGTTGTTTTATAGAATCCAAAAAAATGCTGCAAGTAATCATCAAATAACCGTTTACCTTATTTTTAGTTACGCATGATTTTCCGATTTTTTATTCTTGCCTGCTGTACAGGGCTACTCCCTATAAAGGGGATTTCGCAATCTTCCTCCCTGCTGTTTCCCATTAATCCGGGAATGCCTAACACACTGGCAGGTACCATGGGCGAATTGCGCAGTTCCCATTTTCACACAGGCATTGATATACGAACAGGTGGACAGGAAGGGCTACCCGTACTGGCTGCAGATGAGGGATATATTTTTAGAATTTCTATAAACCCTGGTGGTTATGGCAACGCCATCTACATTAAGCACCCCAATGGGCATACAACTGTGTATGCCCACTTAAAAAACTTTAGAGAAGACATTGCTCGCTACGTACGAAACCAGCAGTATAAAAAGCAGGTGTTTAAACTAAATGTATTTACAGAAGCCAGTACCTTTAAAGTAAAACGAGGTGATTTAATTGGCTATTCGGGCAACTCTGGGTCTAGCGGTGGCCCGCACCTGCATTTTGATGTTCGTAACCGAAATCAGGATTTGCTTAACCCGCTGCATTACGGTTTTAATGAAATAATAGATACCATGCCCCCGGTGGCCAAAAGGCTGGCGTTGGTGCCCGCCAGCGAATCATCGCGAATTAATGGGTGCTTTGAACGATTAGATGTGCCGCTCAGGCAAAATAATGGCAGCTTTAGCCCTGCTGATACCCTGTATGCACTAGGTAAAGTTGGCTTAGAGTTATTTGCCTACGACCGCATGAATGGCACCCGGTTTAAAACCGGAATTAACAAAATAAAGGTAGCTATAAATGGTCAAACTGCTTTTATAACCCAAATAGATACATGGCCCTTTAGTAAGTCGAGGCAATTTTACAATTATTTAAACTATGAAATACTTGCTAACACGGGTAGGCGGTTTCATAAACTATATATAAACGAAGGAAACACCCTTGATTTTTACCCTGTTAAGGTAAATAACGGATACTTAACCCTGCATGAAGGCGATATACATAACGTAGAAATTGAACTAACCGATTCGTACAAAAACACCAGTAAGGTTCATTTTATTTTAAAAGGAGGGCTAGCACAAACGATTAAAAATCAATCGCCTAGGAACCAAACTTGGTATATTACAGGCCACACCCTGGCTCTGTACGCCCAAGCTACCGACTCGGTACATATTATTATCGATAAAAAAGTGCATAACCTACAGGCCGATTGCACCAATTCGTCAGGCCAGGCAGTATTTTTATGGGATATGCGCAAAGGCATACCTGACCAGCTTTGTATAAACCAGCAAACTTTAGAAGACTTCTTTATAAAAACCCTGGTACCGGCAGGTATTTCATACACTTATTACCATCGTATGGCCGATATCCGGTTTGGCAAATCAAGCCTTTTTAAACCTGTGTACCTTGCATTTGAGGCAACTAAAGATACCCTTACCGGTTTTCAAACCCTTATCATTGGACATCCAACCATTCCCTTATACAAAAATATAACAGTAACGTATAAGCCCGGCTCCCCTATGCCGGATAAATCAGTTTGGGGTGTGTACAGTGTTTGGGGCACATCGGCTTCGTATATCCGAAGCAATTGGACAGACAAACACATAACCTTTAAAACGAACTATTTTGGCTCTTTTAAATTGCTGGCCGATAGCATACCCCCTACCATTAAGCCCCAGGTTATAACCCAAGAGCAACTGGTTTTTAAAATTACGGATAACCTTTCGGGCATAGCTACTATAAACGCCTG
>JALWRJ010000502.1 GCA_026994125.1 Cyclobacteriaceae bacterium
CCATTTACCCTTGCACCATTGAAGAGCTAACCACAATAACCGGAGTAGGCCGGGGAAAAGCCACCAAATTTGGTAAAGATTTTGTGCATTTAATAGAACAGTACGTAGAAGACCACGATATAATTACCGCAGCCGATGTTACCGTAAAAACTACTGCTAATAAATCTAAAAACAAAGTATTTATTATACAGCAAATCGATAAAAAACTAGAACTGGAAGATGTAGCCGATTCGCTTAAAATGCACATGGACGACCTGCTGGACGAAATAGAGCATATTGTAACTTCAGGCACCAAGTTAAATCTCGATTACTACATAGACCAGGTTATGGATGATGAAAAGCAAGAAGACCTGCTCGATTACTTTAGAACCGAAGAATCGGGCGACCTGGATACCGCCCTGGAAGATGAAGACCTGGAAGACTATTCGGAAGAGGAAATACGGTTGATGCGTATTAAATTTTTATCAACCTATGCAAATTAATGCTAACCACCACATATTTGCATAAAACTCAAACCCTATGAATATATTGGTTCTTGGTTCCGGAGGCAGAGAACACTGCCTGGCCTGGAAAATCTCCCAAAGCCCGGCCTGCACCCAACTATTTGTGGCTCCGGGCAACGCAGGTACGCAATTGGTAGCCACCAATTTGACTATTGCCCCCGGCCAGTTTAAGCAGGTTGCCCAGGCTGTTACTCACCACCAAATAGATATGTTAGTGGTAGGCCCCGAAGACCCCTTAGTACACGGCATTGTAGATTATTTTAGGGCCGATAGCCGGTTTAATGATTTACTAATTATTGGACCAAACCAGGCAGGTGCCAGGCTGGAAGGCAGCAAAGATTTTTCCAAACAATTTATGCTTTCGCACGGCATACCTACTGCCAGCGCCCAAACCTTTACCTCCGAACAATATGATAAAGCGTTAAATTACATTAAAAACCACCCCTACCCACTGGTGCTAAAAGCAGATGGCCTGGCCGCAGGTAAAGGGGTAATTATTGCAAACAATTTTAAAGAGGCCGAAACAGCCCTGAAAGACATTCTTATTACTAAAAAGTTTAGCGATGCTGGCAATAAAGTGCTTATTGAAGAATTTTTAGACGGCATTGAGCTTTCTGTTTTTGTACTTACAGATGGCCTCTCGTACAAAATATTACCCGAGGCTAAAGATTACAAGCGCATAGGCGAGCACGACACCGGCCTCAATACAGGAGGCATGGGAGCCGTGTCACCTGTTCCGTTTGCCGGCACAGCATTTATGCAAAAAGTAGAGCAGCAGGTAATTAAACCAACCATTGCCGGACTCCGAAAAGAACATATAGATTACCGGGGCTTTTTATTTATTGGCCTGATGAATGTGGCAGGAAACCCGTATGTAATAGAGTACAACGTACGTATGGGCGACCCCGAAACACAAGCGGTTATACCCCGCCTAACCTGCGATTTAGTTGAATTATTTAAAGCTACCGGAAACCAAAATTTAGCCTCCTTTAACCTAACCATTACCAATAAAACAGCCGTTACTGTGGTGGGAGTAGCCGGGGGTTACCCCGAAGGCTATGAAAAAGGAAACCCCATCTCGGGCTTAGAGGCCGCTGAACCTAACTGCCTTGTGTTTCAGGCAGGCACCCAACAACAAAACAATAACGTACAAACAAATGGAGGCCGGGTACTGGCTGCTACCGCAATGGCCAACACTATTCCAGAAGCCAAACAGCTGGCCTACAATGCCTTACAACGAATTAGTTGGAAAGACATGTACTACCGTAAAGATATTTCGGACGACCTTTTACCGTATTTAAAATAAATCAACCCAAAAGGCATTGGTTATTAACCTAACATACTCGTATTTTGTAAGCTAAACAGAAATCTATGTCGGGCTGTAACACATGTAGTTTAAATGCCGAAACCGCAGGGTGCAAAAGTGGGGGTTGCCATACAGGCGGCTGCAACAGGCTTAATGTGTTTGATTGGCTGGCCGACATGACCTTACCAGCCGACCAACAGTTTGACGTAGTAGAGGTACGCTTTAAGAGTGGGCGTAAAGATTTTTACCGCAATACTGAAAAACTGCCCCTTACCACCGGTGATGCCGTAGTGGTAGATGTACCTAACGGCCACCATATTGGGTATGTATCTTTACAGGGCGAGTTGGTTAGGTTGCAAATGAAGAAAAAAAACGTAAAGGACGATGAAAACGTAAGGCAAATATACCGTATTGCCTCGCAACGCGACCTCGAAAAATACGAACAAGCCAAAAGTAAAGAAACCTCTATCCTTTACCGTAGCCGCGAAATTATACAGCAGGAAAAGCTTAAAATGAAACTTACCGATATTGAGTTTCAGGCGGATAATACCAAAGCCATTTTTTACTACTCGGCTGAAGAGCGGGTAGATTTTAGAAACCTGATTAAGCTACTGGCCGGGGAATTTAGAATTAGGGTTGAAATGAAGCAAATTAGCCTGCGCCAGGAAGCCGGCCGCATAGGAGGCATTGGCTCCTGTGGGCGCGAACTTTGCTGTAGTACCTGGCTTACCGATTTTAAAACAGTTTCTACCAGTGCAGCCCGCTACCAAAACCTCTCGCTCAACCCAAGTAAATTATCGGGGCAATGTGGCCGATTAAAATGCTGCCTCAACTACGAGTTAGATACCTATTTGGAAGAACTAAAAGATATTCCAAAATTAAGAGCTCCCCTAAAAACACAAAACGGAAAGGCCAGTTTGCAAAAAACAGATATCTTTAAAAAAATAATGTGGTTTGGTTTTGAGGGCGAAAATACCTGGCACCCTATTCCGGTTGAGCGAGTGCGCGAAATAATGGCCCTAAACGAACAAGGCGAATTGCCCGAAACACTACAAGTAGATAAAGATTTTTCTAAAATGGAACAAGCCCAGGCCTTAACCAACGATTTAGAGCGCCTGGACAGGAAGTATAAGAAAAAGAGCAAAAAGAACCGCAACAAACGGGGAGGCAAACCACGCCAGCAAACCGAAACCAGGCAACCACAAACC
>JALWRJ010000503.1 GCA_026994125.1 Cyclobacteriaceae bacterium
ATGCTGTACCTTGCCAATAACTTGGATGCCTGGCAAGCTTACTGTATGGATAATATATGTATTTTAATGGATTATCTTATCAAATTTGGTATTTGACGAGCTAACTTTAATTTTATTTGAACAAAAATTCTATTTTAGGCAATAATATAAACCGAGGCTATATTTTTGTATCTTTAACACCCCCAAGAATATGCAATTAGAGTTTGAAAAACCTATTATTGAATTAGAAGAAAAGCTGGCTGGTATGAAAGAATTGGCTAAAGACAGCGATGCAAATGTTGAAGAAGCTATTAAAACGTTGGAAAATAAACTAATAAAACTAAAGAAGGACACCTTTAAAAATCTGACTCCCTGGCAGCGTGTACAACTCTCGCGGCATCCGGAGCGCCCTTATACCCTCGATTACATTTATGGAATGACCACCGATTTTATTGAGTTGCATGGCGATAGATCGGTGCGCGATGACAAAGCCATGGTAGGCGGATTAGGTGTTATAAACGGCCAAACTTTTATGCTGGTAGGCCAGCAAAAGGGCCGAAATACCAAGCAACGCCAAATGCGCAATTTTGGGATGTCGAACCCGGAGGGCTACCGCAAAGCATTGCGCCTGATGCGCATGGCCGAAAAATTTAATGTGCCCATTGTTACCTTAATAGATACTCCGGGAGCTTTTCCAGGCCTAGAAGCTGAAGAACGAGGGCAAGGAGAAGCCATAGCCCGTAACCTGGAGGAAATGTTTAAACTAAAAGTGCCCATAATTAATGTAATTATTGGCGAAGGGGCATCGGGAGGTGCCTTGGGTATAGGAGTTGGCGACCGGGTGCTTATGATGGAAAATGCCTGGTATTCAGTTATTTCGCCAGAGAATTGCTCTACTATTTTGTGGCGCAGTTGGGATTATAAAGAACAAGCGGCCGAAGCCCTTAAACTTACCGCCACCGATTTGCTTAAACATAAATTAATTGATTCGGTAATTAAAGAACCTTTGGGTGGCGCCCACACCAATATGAGTGCCGCAGTAAAGGCAGTAAAAAAAGCCATTCTCGAAAACCATAAAGAGCTAGCTGCCATCAAACCTGAAAAGTTACTTGAACAACGAATAGAAAAATTTGCACAAATGGGAGTAGTGGTTGAATAAACACCTGTTGTATGAAAACACACCTGCTTTTATTTTTAGTATGCTTAGGGCTTAATGTGGCACCACTTGAGGCAATGGCACAAACTAAACCCAGCAGGCCTAAAGTAGGGTTAGTACTAAGTGGTGGAGGCGCTAAAGGAATGGCTCATATAGGTGTAATTAAAGCCATGGAAGAGGCCGGCTTATACCCCGATTATATTACCGGTACCAGCATGGGTAGCATTATTGGGGCACTCTATGCCATTGGCTATACAGCCGATGAAATTAAAGAGTTGGCACTTAATATAAAATGGGAAAGTATCCTGACAAACAATATTCCCTTAGATAAAGTAGCCTTCGAAGAAAAACCCTACTATGGCAGGTATTTTATTGAATTACCGTTTAGGAAAGGTAAAATTGGCTTGCCCCAAGGGCTAATTGAAGGGCAGGAACTTACCATGTTTTTAAATAAAATAACCAGGCCGGCTCATGGCATTACCGATTTCCATAAACTACCTATACCGTTTGAATGTGTGGCAGCCGATATCGAAAAAGGTAAAGCTGTAGTACTTAAAGAAGGCTCACTACCCCTGGCAATGCGGGCATCTATGTCAATTCCTTCGTTTTTTACGCCTACCTTAATAGATAGTACCTTATTTGTTGATGGAGGATTGCTACGAAATTTTCCCGTGCAAGAAGCCATTAATATGGGAGCCGATATTATTATTGGTGTGTTTGTAAGTAGCGATTTAGACAAAAAAGAAGATTTAACCTCCATGGTGTCGGTGCTTTCGCAAAGTGCTTTTGTGTTTAGTGCACACGATTCTAACGAACAAACTAAATTAGTTGATATTTATGTAGAACCCGATTTAAAAGGCTATTCTACGGGTAGTTTTTGGGATGGCCCAGCCATTATTACGCAAGGCGAAAAAGCCGGACAGCAATTTTACCCGGTATTTAAAAAACTGGCCGATTCGCTTAACCGTTTTGGGCCGGTAAGGGTACCTAAAAAGCTTGAAATTAAGCACGAATACACTTTTGCGAGTATTAACATAGAAGGAAACGAAAAAGTAAAAGACGACCTGATTCTGGGTAAATTACGTATTGCACCAAATAAGCCTATTAATATAGACGAACTAGAACGGAGAATAAATTTACTGTATGGAACACTGTATTTTACTAAAATTATTTATAGCATAGACGATGCCAACAAGCAGTTAAACATTCGGGTAAAGGAGGCACCTCGCAGCAGTATAAAACTGGCTGCCCATTACGATAGCGATAATAAAGCCGGCATAACGGTAAACCTTACCTCACGAAACTTTTTATTGCCCAGTTCAAGGTTTATCCTGGAGTACGACCTGGCGCAAAATCCAAGGTTGGATTTGAGCTACTTTAAATACCTGGGCAGGAAACAAAATGTGGCAGCCGTTTTAAAAACCAATTGGAAAAACTTTGAACTGCCTAGTTATTTTGAGGAAAACAACAATACCGAAAATAAACCCACCCGAGGGCTTTCCAGTTTATTTAAAAATAATTCATTGCTATATTCTTTTACCCTACAAGGCACTTACCGTAGCAATGTAACTTTTGGAGCCGGAGTAGAATATATGAACCACAGCATTACACCTTTTGTGGCGGATTCTATTACAGCTTTAGGTTTTACTTTTGTGCTGGACAAAGCCAGAACTTCGGGCTGGGGTAATTTTGCTTACTTTAGAACCAATACACTAAATAAGCCGTTTTTTGCTACCAAAGGCCTGGCGGCAAATCTGGTAGCCGGAGTAATTTACAAACGAGATTATTTACTTAAAATTAGCACCGTGCAGGAAGGCGAAGTTGATGCTGGTTTTGTACCCGAAACACTTGTTTATTCTTCGTTCGATTTATTTCATGCCA
>JALWRJ010000504.1 GCA_026994125.1 Cyclobacteriaceae bacterium
TACCATATCCCAAAACCGCTCTTCGCGCACAGCCATAAGCACTTCAACACCCCGGCTATGTAGCATTTCTGCCAGCTCAATACCTATTAAACCACCTCCTATAATTACGGCATTTTTAATATTTTTAGTAGCGGTAAGCTCATCTAAATCCTGCTTGCTGTACAAACTTTGTACCCCTGGCAGGGTAGCTCCAGGAGTAGGTAAAGGCCTGGGTACCGAACCTAAAGCCAACACAAGTTTATCGTATGCCAAAGGCTGGTTTTTTTTCAGTTTGAGTTGTTGGTTTTCTGTATCTACTTCGGTTACTCTGTCAAACACCAGGTTAATATTGTTCTTTTTCCAAAACCAGTTTTCGTAGGGCTGAGTGTGCTCAAATTTCATGTGACCCATGTAAATGTACATGAGTGCCGTACGCGAAAAAAAGTATTCGGTTTCGGAAGAAATAACCGTAATGGTGTGGTTGCTTAATTTACGAACATGCCGGGCGGTTGTTATGCCGGCTATTCCATTGCCAATAATTACAATGTGCATAAGGTTAATTTTAGCGTTAATTGTTTACCCCAACAGGAATAACCCTTAAAAAATTCATTTCAATCAAAATTAGTTAATTAAAGCTTGCATTAAAAACCTGAAAAAATGTAAGAACATTACATATTCCGGGCAATTTATTACAAGTATAGCCCCTAAAAAAAAGTATATGTCAGCTTTGCGACAAACAACTTACCGTCAAACTACGTTTACCCCATTGAACTATATCGCACTGGTTATGGTTTTAACTTTTAAAACAATGGCATAACATTAAACAATAAATACTATGAAACTTTTTATAAGCATCCTATTATTTTTAGGTACTTCCCTGGGCACTTACGCACAACAAGAAACCTTTTATACGTATGTAAACCACATTATGGGCAATTATGTGCAGCACGGTAAAGTAAACTATGCAGCCCTAAAACAGCAACCCGACCAACTGAATGCCGTAGTGCAAGAAATTAAGCAGGTGCACTTAAACGAGTTGGATGATGATGAATTTGTGGCGTTTGTAATAAATGCGTACAATATGTTGGTTATATACCATGTGGTAAACCACTACCCAGCCGAAAGCCCGCTAAAAATTAAAGGCTTTTTTACTGCCAAAGATTTTATGATAGGCGATGTAAACATTAGCCTGGACGACCTGGAAAAAAAGATTTTATTTGGCAAATCGAAAGATAGCCGATTGCATTTTGCTTTATCGTGTGCTGCTATGGGATGCCCGCCACTTAGCAACACCGTGTACAGGCCTGCTACCATTTGGGAACAATTAGACACACAAGCAAAAAAATCGATAAACGACCCGGAATTTATAAAAATTGACCGCACGCACAAAAAAGTGCAACTTTCGCAACTATTTGAGTGGTACGGGCTGCATTTTGGCAGTAGCAAAAAACAACAAATTGCCTACCTTAACAAGTACTTGGCTACCCCAATAGACGAAAGTTATAAAGTAAGCTATTACACGTATAATTGGCAATTAAATGATTGGAAACTAAACCAATAAGCACTAATTGGTTTCCATCGAAATTTGGTTATCAATCATCCGGTTATTGTATGTTTGTACAAATGCTTTTAAACGAGTTATCATGGAGTCCATTTGGGGTAAATTTTTACCTGCCAAATTAGTGGTGAGCATTTCATCCTGCTTAAAATTAAAAAACCTGAGTTTGTTTTGGTCGCTATATTGCAGAAAATAATCGCCCATAGCCATTTGGTAATAGGCGGCATTTCCACTTGTATTTATGGCGTAGTGTGCCGCAGTTGAATCGAGCAAATTATTACCAAAGGCAAAATAAGGTTTATCGTAGTTTAAATAACCCAATACAGTAGGCATGATATCTATTTGTTGAGCTACCTGCTCGCTCAAACCGGTTAGCTCGCCCGAAGGGTCGAAGAAAATAATTGGCACAGAACGATTACCTAAACTGGTTTGATATTTTTTATAATAGGTTTGGTTGGTATGGTCGGCTGTAAACACAAACAGGGTATTTTGGTACCAATCCTGTTTTTTAGCTGTTTCAAAAAAACGCCTAATGGCAAAATCGGTATAACCAACCACCTGGTGCATGGGCAAGGTACCTTTCGGAAACTTATCTTTATACTTAGCGGGCACCTTAAACGGATGATGCGAAGAAACAGAAAAAATAGTGCTTAAAAAAGGTTTTTTAAGATGGTTCATACTGTGGGCAAAGAATTGAAAAAATTCTTCATCCCAAATACCCCAAACGCCATCCCAATAGGTGTCGTCATTAAATTCGGTTTTACCAAAATATTTAGCATATCCATTAATGGTAGTATAGGCTAAAAACCCCATAGACCCGTTGGGTGCTCCATGATAAAATGCAGTTTCGTACCCTTCGTTTTTTAAATATTTTGCCAACGATGGAGTAGTGTTGGTACTGTAGTTTGACAAAACAAATGAATTGACTAATGATGGGATTCCGGAAATAACCGATGGTATGCCATCAATGGATTTCCACCCATTGGCATACGAATACTTAAACGATAAACTATGCTGCACTAACGAATCTAAAAAAGGTGTAAACCCTTTGTACTGCCCATTATCAAGCTTTTTATTATAAACACCAAAGTATTCTTTCCCAAAGCTTTCTAAAATAAAAACCACTACATTTTTTTTTCGAAAAGGTTTTTGGGTAGCGGGTTCATGTATAGGTGAATAATATTGAGCTACTTCATCTTCAGAAAAATAATGTAACCTGGTAAAAGTTTGTTGATCTAACGTTTTAAAAATGGCAAAAGGCGTATTAAGTACAATGGCCATTTCTTTGGGTCGTTCTACATACCTGCCGGCATTGCTTAAGGTAATGGGTCGGGTAGTACCGGTAAAGCCTCCCCGCATGCCTATGACAGTAAAATAGATAACCACCAACATTAATATGAGTTGTACCGGATAGTAATATGCAGCTTTTTGCTTACCGGGGTTAATTACTTTTGTTTTTTTATAAAACACAACCAAAATCACGCCCAACACTACCACCAGTAAGCTAATGTACCAGTAATCTATAAAAACAAACCTAAAAAACAACCCTGCCAAATTTGTTTCGTTTTTAAAATTAGAAAAAACAGTAAGGGTTGTGCGTTTTAAAATAAATCTATAATAAATAATATCTGCACAATTGATGGCAATGAAAAATATATTTGTAACTAAAAACCATTTATCTGTAAACGCTTGATACCTTCTGTTGTACCGAAAAGCAAAGGGCATTGTTTGACTTAAAATATAAATGGCATTTATAAATAATAAAGCCGATAAATCGAACCGAAGCCCGCCTGCCATCATTTTATAAAAGCCCGGCCAGGTGGTTTCTGAGAACAAAGATTTATTGGCCATAAAAAACACCCATCGTGTAACCGAATACAGGGCCATAACCAATATAAACCTAAGTAGTAATATACGATGTATTTGTGTGTATTTAATAAGTGCTAAAGATTTCATAACAATTTTTTAAGTTAATGCACCAGGCAATTGGTGTGGTTGCAAATCAAAGGCGTTGGCCAGCGCCTGATTGGCTGCAAATGCGGCTGGGGTATCCAATTGTAAACCCTGGGGGGTTAGTAACATAAGTTTATCGCAAAGCTGCACCATGGGCTCTAAATCGTGCCCCGAAAACAGAATGGTTTTTTGCCCGCTGTGGCTAAGCTCGCTTAACAATTCTAAAATTATATACCTGTTCTTTATATCTAAATGTACGGTTGGCTCGTCTAGGATTAGCAAAGGTGTATCCTGTGCCAACGCACGAGCTATCATCACTTTTTGCTTATTTCCATCACTCAGGCGGTCAAACAAGTAGTTTTTTTGGTGTTGAATACCCACCAATTGCAAAGCTTCCTGTATTTTTTCGGTATCGAGGCTGCTTAAACTAAACTGCCAATTGGTATAAGGGTAGCGTCCCATTTTTACAATATCCTCTACGGTGCTGTGCCCACCCTCAAACCTATTTGTAAGCACCAAGGCCAATTGCCTGGCTCGCTGCATAGGAGGCAGTTTATATACATCTTGCCCCTGTACCAACACCTGCCCGCTTATAGGAGGCAGCAAACCACTTATGGTTTTGAGTAAGGTGGATTTTCCTATGCCGTTTATACCCATAAGGCCCACCAACTGGCTTGGTGGTACCTGTAAATTAAATACACCTCCTACCGGCTTTGCGTGGTAGCCTATGCTAAGCTGTTGCAATTCGAGTGGAGGGACTACCGGCATTAGTCTATAGGATAAGGAATAAACACAAACCGGGTAAACTCACCATCCATCACAAACAGACAACAAAATTCATCCGGGTCTTTATAATTAGCCTTAAATTCTTTTTCTTTATCGGCAGCAATAATACCTCGTTGTACAAATTCGTCCAGGTAAGTGGCATTATAATTCCAATTAGCAGCCACCTCCTCTTTGGCAATTAATAATTGGCCAATAGGAGGCACGGTATGTTTGGCAATAGGAAAAATAGGATAATCAGAGAACCCCCTATCACGAATTTGGTAAGAGGCCTCCCTGAGGCTATCCGACACAATTACAAAATCCTTCGAGATGGTTCCCAGGTATTTTCCATCTAATTCAGGGTCGTTATGCATAGGTTATTCTATTTTTTGAGTTAATGGCTGCAAAGGTAATAATTCGAGCTTAACCCTGCTTAGTTTTTACCACCTCAATAAGCTGTGCCAGCCAGGTATTAAAGTCAAAATCGTTGCGATTATAGGTTACCCCCAGCCTAACCACCACCATTTGTTGCGAAGGAATAATAAAAACGCGCTGCCCTTGAAACCCATTAAACGCATACATATCGGTAGGCACATCGGGCAAAAAGCCTCCTTTGTTTAACCAAACGTGGCCACCATAGCGATTGTTGGAGTTAGGAGCTGGCTGTTGCACAAAATTTACCCACCATGGAGGTAATACCTGCTGACCTTCCCACCGACCGTTTTGCAGGTAAAGCTGCCCCATTTTAGCCCAATCGCGAGCCGTAGCCCAACTATAGCTACTGCCAACAAAATGGCCTGTGGCATCTGCTTCAATAAGCATACTATAGGCACCTATCCGGTAAAACAAACTATCGTAAGGATACCTGATGTAAGCCTCCTGGCTGGCAAAGTAAGGCTGCATGGCGGTGGCAATAATATTGCTGGTTCCCGAGGAATACTCCCACTGCGTATTGGGAGGCGCTGCTAAAGGCAGGCCGGTAGCATAGGCACCTACCCCATCGCTATCAAACAACATACGCACGGCATCCGAGAGGTTGGCATAGTCTTCTTTCCACCGTAAACCGCTGTTCATCTGCAACAGGTGCTTCCAGGTAATTTGTTTACGTTCGTCTTGCTGCCAGGCAGGTATGCCGGTGGGGTCATCTAAAGCTAGTTTACCCTGGTTGGCCAACATCCCCAACATGGTGGCTGTCAAGCTTTTTGTCATAGACCAACCTAATAATGGCGATTTTTTAGTAAACCCCGGAGCATATTGTTCGGCCACCAACTGCCCCTTATACAGCACCACCACAGCCCGGGTATTTACAGCAGGGTGGGCAGTATCAGGTTCATTAAAAGCAGTATTTACCAGGCGGTCAAGTTGTTCAACTTGGCCATCGCTAAGGCTGGCTATAGTATCTGTTTTATCAAACCGGTTGGCCAATGAATCATAGATTTTTTTTGACCAATTGCCCGGATAACGATATCGTTCGGATGGTTTCATTTTTGAGACCAATGCACAACCCAATGGGCCATTATAATAGGCCGTTTTAGGTTTTATGCCCCACACCGATGCCGTTACGGTTTTATTTTGGTAATCCACTTTGGTATCGGCCAGCCCAATTAGGTTAAAGTTTAAATCAACAGCTTTTACGGTGGCCTCGTCCATGCCTCCCACAAATACACACGAGCACATATTTTTGGCTGCATAACCATTTAATATGGTAAATTTGGGGTAAAGAAATTGGTAAAACACATAGGCCAACACCACCAATAAACCGGCTAAAAAGAAAAGAAGTTTACGCATAATGAGAGTATTTTAAACCTAGCTTCAAATTTTTCGTTGTAATACCAGACGAATGTAATTGATAATATTGGGGAATAAAATAATTTTGTTACTTTACCTTTAGTAAGACCTTATGAAACCCGTATTTTACAGTTTGATTTTAGTTTTGATAACCGCCTGTAATATAACTACCGGAGAGCCACCGGTAAACGAGCCCGTAAACAAGCTACTTTTTAATGGCCTGCAGCAGGAAATTACCTTTGGCGAAATGGTAACCTACGAAAAACTACCGGCCAACCAAAACTATAAATTTGATGTGTACCTGCACACGGGCAGCACCCAGGCCAGCTACTCCCCTGCCTGGCAATACAGTGGGGTAGGCAGTTATTTTTCGTTTAATTTATGGAGCAAGGAACCCAATTTGGGCAGCGGTATCTACCAAATAAACGGTTTTGTTGAAAAAGACCTTTCGATAACCCGGGCCTTATTGGCCATTAATGTAGATTGGAGTACGGAAGAAAGTGAGTTTTCATCGTACCTGGAGGGCCAGTTAGAAGTTGTAAATTTGGGTAATAGCATATACGAATTGAGCATAAATGCCACCGATTTTGAAGGCAAACAGGTAGAAGCTTATTATAAAGGAGCTTTGATATTGGTTGAATAATAATTACAGTTGGCAACAAAACACCGAAAACCAAACAGCCACGGCAGCTGAATAACCTAACAAAGCAGGCACTGTTCCTTTTTTAAGGTACTGAAAAAAAGTAACTTCTTTTACCTGGCCCATGGCCGCTACCCCGGCTGCTGAACCAATAATTAAAATACTGCCTCCGGTGCCTGCTGTTACAGCCAATAAAACCCAATGGGCATATGGAATACCTGCTGGAAGCATTTTTATAACAGCAGCCGTAAGTGGAACATTATCAAACACCGAAGATAACAAACCCAAACTAATGTGACCGGCAATTACTTTTGACAAGTGCGCTGCCGGGTTGGATCCAAATATTAATTGGGCGGCCTGTGCCAAAATACCATGGTAAGCCAAAGCGCCTACGGCCAGCAAAATGCCTATAAAAAAATTAAGCGTGGCCATATCTATGCTTTTAATAATATGTACAATATGCCCTGCACGCTTTTTAAGTGTTCCTTTTTTTAGCTTGTAATCAATTACAATAGCTGCAGCCGCCAAACCCATTAAAATGCCGATAAATGGCGGTAAGTGAAACAAGTTTACCAACACAGCAAACCCAAAGGTAAACAAGCCAATAAAAATAATGCCCCATTGCAATGGAAGTTCCTCGTTCATTGCAGGTAGCTCACGCTGTTCCGGAACAATTTTTTTAGCAAGTATGTACTGCGGCACCAACCAGGCAGCCAAAGAAGGCAACAACCCATAATAAACTACTTGCCAGGCTGTAAACTTGCCTGCCAACCATAGCATTATAGTAGTTACATCGCCCACAGGCGAAAGCGCCCCACCGGCATTGGCCGCAATAATAATGGCTACCACATACAATATCAGGTTTTCGGTGTTTTTATACAGGTGTCGCCCAATTTGAATCATTACCAAAGTAATGGTAAGGTTATCGAGCAAAGAAGACCCCATAAAGGCTGTTAAACCCAGCAACCAAAACAATTGCTTATCGGTAATATTAAAGGAGCTTAGCTTGGCTTCTATCCAGGTAAAAAACCTAAAATGCCCCATCATTTCTACAATGGTCATGGCGCCCATCAAAAAAATAATCAACTCAAATATTTCAGCCGATTCATGAATAATGGCCGTTTCAAGTAAATTTTCATCTTCGCCTATGGCCACTACCACCCACATAAAACTGCCCATAAATAAAGCAATCCAACTTTTGTTTACCTCCAATTTATCTTCGAAAGTAATAGCTAAAAACCCCAGAAAAAAGATAAACAATAACAGAAAGGTTTGAATTTGATACATAAGGGTAACTGTTTTTATACCGCAAAGCTAAAAGCCTGCCGGAGGGTAAATACTAATAATTATCAGCCATTTATATGAGAAATAACAATAGGGCTAATCTGAGTTTTAACCTAATTTTTAAGGGGCTTAAAGCTTATTATAAGGTATAAATTACGTAACTTTACCATTAAACAATGTTTAAACTATGAAACGCAAGGATTTTCTTAAAAAGCTGGCTTTAGCTACGGTTGCAGGAGTACCACTTGCTCATACGCTAACCAGTTGCAGTAAAAACACCAACGACCCGGCACCTGCCCAGGGCAGTGGTTCCGGTAGTGGCAGCCCAGACTGCCTGGCAAACGGCACCAATGTAAGTATTTCATCGAACCACGGACACAGTTTAACGGTTAGTAAGGATGATGTGCAAGCCGGAGTGGAAAAAACCTATGATATTACCGGGAGTTCATCGCATGCCCATACAGTAGTTATTACCTCCGCCCACTTTGCTACCTTAAAGTCGGGGAGTAGTATTACGGTAAGCTCTTCATCTTCGGGGCACAGCCATAGCGTTACGGTAGGGTGTGCCTAAGAGGCACTTGCATAGAACTAGTTTTTGATACCAACTACCGGCAGGTTATCGAAGGTTCCACTTTCCAGCAATTGCCTAAAGTTATAATAGGTATGCCAGGGGGTTTCGGCCGCAAACACATT
Source organism: Cyclobacteriaceae bacterium (assembly GCA_026994125.1). Classification (GTDB taxonomy): domain Bacteria; phylum Bacteroidota; class Bacteroidia; order Cytophagales; family Cyclobacteriaceae; genus JAKISE01. The sequence continues at coordinate 8,661 of JALWRJ010000504.1, forward strand.
GACAATAAAAGCCGGAATATGGCCACCCGGATTAACATGTATGGTGTAGGCCACTTTTAAACGATTGCCTTCCAAAGGTGTAACACGTAGCTCCGAAGAAGCCTCAGGAATACGTACAATTCCGGGTTTTTCAGGTATATAATCGGGCATTTGTTGTAGGGTAACCCTTAACTGCCGGCTTAGGCTATCCTGGCTAAGTTTTAAATGAAATATTAAATCGCGATGGGCTAGCGGCCAAGGAGCATCTACTTCGGAGTAGTATATTAACTCATGGCTACTTATGCGCTTTAATATCGAAATATTTGAGATGCTGTTTTGCCAAAGATGGTAGTTTTCTACTGCCAAAATACCGGCAGCATACGACCTCAAACTGCCTTGTACTTCCAAGGCCACTTTTATAGTTTTAAAAGATGAACCTTCCGTTTCGCACAAATATATTTTAATACCTTCCTCATCTTTTTTTAGTTCACAACCTTGCTGTGCCAGGTTTACGCCCGACAATCCGACCCAAAACCAACAAAGCAACCATGCCTTAACACCCATTATACATCGAGCAATCTGCGGTGGTAATTAATTTGCCCCAAATGATACATTAAATGCCCACTTAAATGCATTAGAAAAAATTCGGTGGTCATAGGCTGGCCAAAAACTTCGATGGGGTAGGTAGCCGCTAACTGTTCAGGGGTTAACGTAGCCAGGGTTTGACTAACCACTTTTTGGGTGTTGGCTATTTCGGTAAGTAGTTCCTGGCGGGGCACATTAGTGGCAGAAAATTCTGCCTCTCTGTTGCGCACATAGCCTGATTGTCCCAGTACCTGCCCAATAAAATGCTGCAAGTTGCCTGTTAAGTGCATACACAAATTACCGCCACTGTTCGATATTTCGCCTGCCAGTTTCCATACGTTTTCGGGTGCTTTATAAGCTTCTATTTCGGTAGTTAGCCGGTTTAGGTCGCGTTTAAACAAAGCTTGTAATGATGTTACCATGATGTTACATTTAAGTTGTTCATAATTATACCCACTTTTTCTTTTAAAAGCTCCCTGGCAGCCGGTATTTCATCGGCATGATGCACCTTTTGGGTTAAGCTAAAATAAAACTTAATTTTAGGTTCGGTGCCCGATGGCCGAGCCGATATTTTGCTACCCTGTTCCGTTATAAATTGTAATACATTTGAGGCAGGAAAATCTAACTCTAACTCTTTACCCGTATCGGTTTTAATTGCCTTACCTGTTAAGTAATCTTTTATTTCCACCACTTTTTCCCCCGCAAGTTGGTGGGGTGGGTTTTCCCTTAATTCTTTCATTTTGGCAGCTATTTCCTCCGCTCCCTGCATCCCTTTGCGAGTAATGGAAGTCATGCTATCGTACCAAAACCCATAGGTAAGGTACATATCGTTTAGTACATCCCACAAAGTTTTTCCTTGCGCTTTGGCATCGGCTGCCATTTCGGCAATAAGTACACAGGTAGCTACAGCATCTTTATCGCGGGTAATGGCCGAAGGCATGTATCCGTAACTTTCCTCGCCCCCACCAATAAATTGGTGCGGCCCTTCTAATTGGCGAATTGTGGTAGCAATGTACTTAAACCCGGTAAGGGTATTGTAGCAAGGCATGTGGTAGTTTTCGCAAATGGTATCAAATAAATTGGTTGACACAATGGTTTTAACCATATATTGGGTTTCAGGGTGCAAGTTACCCTTTGCTTTGCGCTTACCCAGGGTGTAATGCGCCAACAAGCTAATCATTTGGTTGCCGTTGATAAGTTCAAATTTACCAGAGGCTCCCCTGGCAGCAATGCCCACCCGGTCGGCATCGGGGTCGGTGGCTAACAGCACATCTGCTTGCGTGGCATTGGCCATTTCCAAAGCCAGCGTAAGTGCTTCTGCTTCTTCAGGATTGGGGTAAACCACCGTTGGAAAATCGCCATTGGGTTCGGCCTGTGCTTCTACAATATGCACATTAGTAAAACCTACTTTTTGCAAGGCATGGGGCACCATTTTAATTCCTGTACCATGAATAGAAGAGTACACAATGTTAAGCTCCTTTTCCGCTTCAATAGCTGATTTATCGAGTGTGTTAGCGGTTACTGCCTGCAAATAGGCCTCATCCATGTCTTTGCCAATCATTTTAATTAAACCGGAGTTAGGCTCAAACTTTACTTCGGTTAGCGAAGTAATGGCCTTTACTTCTTCAATAATAAGAGCATCGTGCGGAGCCGTAACCTGGGCTCCGTCATCCCAATAGGCCTTGTAACCGTTATACTCTTTAGGATTGTGCGAGGCCGTAAGCACCACGCCCGACTGGCATCCCAAATGCCTGATAGTAAACGACAACTCGGGTGTTGGCCTTAGTTCTTCAAAAAGATATACCTGAATGCCGTTGGCAGAAAAAACTGCAGCTGTTATTTCGGCAAAATAGGCACTATTGTTACGGCAATCGTAGGCAATAGCCACTTTTACGGCTTGCCCGGCAAAGGATTTTAGCAGGTAATTGGCTAAGCCCTGGGTGGCCATTCCAACGGTATATTTGTTCATTCGGTTTGAGCCAACGCCCATGATACCACGCAATCCACCGGTACCAAATTCAAGGTCTTTATAAAAAGCCTCGGCTAACTCGTTTTCCGGCCCTGCGAGCAACGCCTGAATACCTTGTTTAAAATCTTCATCAATGGGTTGATGCAACCAGTTAAGTGCTTTTTCTTTTGCGTTCATGTATTTAAAAATAAGATTTATTTATTGGTTAGTGCCAGGTTGATATGTGCCAAATGGTGCCTGCAATGCCAATCGTACAAGCAAAGCACCCCGGCTAACGTATAGGTAGCATTAAACTCGGGGTGCAGGTAAGTTTTAGAAAAATCATGTTCAGTCATGGCTGCTAACAAGGTTGCCCACCGTGCATGCACCCCTTTAATAATGCACAATGATGGCTCAATAGGAACCGTATAATCTGCCCCTTGTGCCCAGGCAGCTTCGTTGTAAGGTTTTATGGCAGGAGCAGGCTCGGTTAGCGCCAACTTAAACCTGGCAAAAGCCTGGCTATGGCTATCGGCTATGTGGTGAACCAATTGGCGTACGTTCCAACCTTGGGGCCGGTAAGTGGCCGCTAATGCCTGATTGCTTAGCT
>JALWRJ010000505.1 GCA_026994125.1 Cyclobacteriaceae bacterium
TATAGGGCTCGTTTACATCAAAATCGGGGTGTAATCCCAAATCTCCATCGCCATCTTTAAAATTAATGGTGAGTAAAAGCGTATCTGTAAATTCGCCTTTTTTAAAAAAGATGCTTTCATACCCAATTTCGGGTTCAATAGGGTATTCGGGTGGGGTTACACAACTCCAGCCCATTACAGCCAGCAGACCAACAATTAAAGTATGGTTAAAAAAAAGCTTCAAAATCTACCTACCTTTGTTTTCTTGCAAATCTACCCATTCAAACGTATGGATACCGCTAAAAGTTTACGAAATAATTTACCCAATATTAATACGTATAATTTTGAAAGCCATGCAATGGCCTTGTTTAATTGGCAAGTTGTTCATAATCAGGTATATGCATCGTTTGTTAAGCATTTAGCAGTAGAGGTCGAATCTATAAAAAAAATAGAGGATATCCCGTTTTTGCCAATTCAGTTTTTTAAAAGCCAACAGGTAGTAACCGGCCAGTGGCAGCCCGAACAGGTGTTTGAAAGCAGTGGCACTACCGGCACCATTCCCTCCCGGCATTATGTAAAGTCCTTGCCATTTTACCATGCCCATGCCCGAAATTTGTTCGAACAAACCTTTGGCAACTTAACAGATATGCACATTTTGGCTTTGCTACCTTCTTATATTGAGCGACAGGGTTCATCGCTGGTAAGCATGGTGCAGTATTTTATACAACAAGCTGCTACTTCGTACTCGGGGTTTTATTTGCAAAATACGAACAAACTGGTAGCCACACTAGAAAAACTCCGCTCCTCGTCAAAAAAAACAATACTGTTTGGAGTAAGTTTTGCCTTGCTCGAATTAGCCGAACGTTATGCCCTGGATTTAAGCCATGTTACCCTTATTGAAACCGGAGGGATGAAAGGACGTAGAAAAGAGCTAACCCGAGCCGAATTATACGACAAATTGAATGCCAGGTTAAACTTTGGTGCTATTTATTCGGAATATGGTATGACCGAACTGCTTTCACAAGCTTATGGCTTACAAGGTAAGTTTATGCAACCCAACACCATGAAAATATTAATACGCCAGGTAAACGACCCATTTAGTTACGAGCCGGTAGGCCGCACCGGAGGAATTAATATAATAGACCTGGCGAATGTAGATAGTTGTGCTTTTATCGAAACCCAGGATTTAGGCAGGCTGCACCCAGCGGGTGGGTTTGAGGTGCTAGGACGATTTGATAATAGCGACTTGCGGGGTTGTAATTTGTTGGTGCAATAAACTACAACTCTGTGTAAAGGCTTACCTCTAAGTTATCCGGGCACTGGTTCAGCAGTTCCTGGTGCGTTTTATGTAATAGGGGGTGTTCAAATTGAGGTGCCAGCTCTGCCAATGGCGTAAGTGTAAACCTACGGTTTGCAATTTCCGGGTGGGGTATTTTTAATTTTTGAGTGATAATTACAGCTTTTGCATAGTACAAAATATCAATATCTATTAAGCGCTCCCCCCATTTTTGATGCCTTACCCTACCAAGCTCCCTTTCAATGGTTAATAAGGTATGTAGCAACTCATGCGGATTAAGCCGGGTTTTAAGTCGAACCACCTGGTTTAAAAAAGCAGGCTGCTCGGTTATACCCCAGGCCTTGGTTTCGTAAATACTGCTTTGTTTATCCACCCGCCCTGCCCGGCTGCCAATAAGGGTACGTGCTTGCGAAAGAACCTTATTTCGGTTGCCCAAATTAGAACCCAGTAAAAGAAAAACCGTTTGGTTCATTTGTTTAAATTATAGGTGTGGTATTTAGTAAGATGGCAAAAATGCAAAAGATTGTTGAGTTTAAAGTAATTTAGCACCTTTCAAATCAAATATAAACTATTAATAAAATTAGGTTGAATTCTAACCTGTCTTCGTCTTACTTTTGAGGTTAGAAGGCTTATGGTTATTCTACACCTCTGTTATGCAAATGAGAAGCTTTCGTGTAAAAAAAAATAAGTAGCACATAAAGTGGCTGCTGTAAACTAATTAATCATTTAATCGTATGAAATTCTTTAAGGTTTTTCTGGCTAGTTTTTTGGCACTTGTAGCATTTAATTTTATCGGCTTTTTTCTCTTTTTTGGTTTTGTTTCGGCCTTGGATAGTAAAAAAGAGGTTTCTGTAGAGGACAACAGTGTGTTGCATATAAATTTAAACAAACCATTAGCAGACCGCAGTTTTAAAGATCCTTTTACCGAAATTGGTTTTGGGGGCGGTAGTGGCAACAAAATTGGCGTGGTTGATTTAAAAAACGCCTTGGAGCATGCCGCAACCGATGATAAAATTAAAGGAGTAGTGCTTTCGGCTCCATCGTTAATGGGAGGTTTTGCCATGGGAGCCGAAGTCCGCCAGGCATTGGTAAAATTTAAGGAATCGGGTAAGTTTATTGTAGCGCATGCCGATTACCTGACCGAAGGCGGTTTTTATTTGTCGTCTGTGGCCGATGAATTATACATTAGCCCGGCTGGTGGAATTGAGTTTAACGGACTTTCATCTTCCATTCCTTTTTTAAAAGGAACCTTCGAAAAATTGGATATTAAGCCTCAGGTTTTTAGAGTAGGTACCTATAAAAGTGCTGTGGAGCCTCTTATTTTAGATAAAATGAGTGAGGCTAACCGTGAGCAAACCACTTCGTTTTTAAATTCTATTTACGATGAAATGCTTAAAGAAATGGCTCCTGATTTAGGCGTAAGTGCTGCGCAATTAAAAACTATTTCGGATAGTATGCTGGCTCGCAACCCGGCTAAAGCCAAAGAACTGGGCTTAATTACCGATGTATTATACAAGGATGAATTTTTACAACTGATTGCCGATAAGTTGGGCATTGAAAAGACAAAAGATATTCCGTTTATTAGTTTTCAAGCGTATAAACATTCTTATTCTTCGTCAAGTTCGTCTAAAAACAAAATAGCTGTAATTATTGCCGAGGGCGAAATTGTTGATGGTAAAGGAGAAAAGGGGCAGATTGGTTCGGATACCTTTACCAGGGAAATTCGCAAGGCT
>JALWRJ010000506.1 GCA_026994125.1 Cyclobacteriaceae bacterium
CATATATTTATCTGCTTCGTTTTTAGTTACTTCAAACCTGCCCATATCAATTGGGTCGCTTTTAGTTAGATCCCAGTAATTTCCAAAAGTGCCAAATTTTTGGTACATATTGCCTCCAAGTAAATTCCCACTATGGCAAGCAATACAGCCAACAGTCATAAATTTATCGAGGCCGGCTTTTTGAGCTTCCGTTAGGGCAGTAGAGTCTCCTGCCAGGTAGGCATCGAATGGCGCAGGGGTAATTAGTTTGCGCTCAAAGGCAGCAATTGCCTTTTGAATATTGCTATACACAATAGGGTTTTCTTCGTTAGGGTAGGCTGCAGCAAAGGCGGTTTGGTACTCGGGTATTTGGGCTAATCGTTCTTCCAGGAATTGCTCGCTCGGTATGGCCATCTCAACCGGGTTTAAAATGGGACCACCTGCTTGCTCTTCTACATCTTTGGCTCGCCCATCCCAAAATTGTGCTATATGCAAAGCGGCATTAAGCACAGTAGGTGAGTTCCGGCTGCCAAACGTTCCTTCGTTATTTCCGGGCGAAACAGGTTTGTTATCTACCCCCGAAGTAGCCAGGTTGTGGCAGGTATTGCAGCTAATTTTATTGTCTTTGGATAATCGAACATCAAAATAAAGCTGTTTGCCCAAGGCCACTTTTTCGGGTGTAATAGGGTTTTCTACCTTGGTAGCCACAGCTGGCAAGGTTCCAAAAATGGGCTGGGCTTTTTCGGCCAAATCGGCATACTTACCATGTTCATACGTAGTTGTGTTGGTGGAGTCGGTGCCACCGCAACTTAGCATTAAAACACTTAGTGCACATAAGATAAAGGTATTTTTCATAGCGTAAGAAATTAAAGTCAGGCAGTAAAAATACATATTTTTTGGCAGCCATTCAATAAGCAGGATTATCCGTTTTCTATGACCAATAGTTTTTTTCTATTGTGCTGCAAATTACAATTATAAAATTTGGTGCAGTTCGCGCATGTGCGTAATGGTAAAGGTAGGCGATATAGGGCAGTTTTTTTGATGCACATTATAATAAACCTGGTCTATACCCGCTTGCCGGGCTCCTTGAATATCCGAAATCGGATTATCGCCAATCATTAGGCAATCTTGAGGCAAAGCGTTGATTTTAGTAAGCATAAAATCAAAAATTTGAGGTTCGGGTTTTCGAAACCCGGTACTGCCCGAAGTAACCACATGTGTAAAAAAATGCCCAATGTTGGCTGCTTCCAGTTTGGCAAATTGTATTTCGTCAAACCCATTCGATAAAATATGAAATTGATAGGCCTGATGGAAGGTTTCGAGTACCTGGCGTACCCCTTGCACCAAAGCTGGTTTAGAAGAACACATCGTCATAAACATTTCTTGCATAGTTAAAGCTGCGCCATTTAAATTTAACTTTAGTGCCTTAAACACCCTTGGAAATCTTTCAGCACGAATAATGTCGCGCGTAATTTTTCCCTGATCAAAGCTGTCCCACAAGGCATTGTTTACTTGCCGAAAGGTTGCATGAAACTGCCCAAAAGGAATAGCATGGTCGGCCAATTTAAAATGTTGCCAAAGCTCAAACAAAGTATCGGATGAGTTTTGCTGGTAGTCCCACACGGTGTCATCCAAATCAAAAATTATATGTGTATAAGTGCTTGCCATTTATGAGCGGATATTTTATTTTTTGCCAATTCTCGATTGGTGTACAACACCTCGTAAGTTTCCAGGTCTTTTACCAACTGGTTGTCTTTTTCCAGAAATTCTAAAATTTTATTGATTACCTCATACACTTCTTCTTTTAAGGCATAAATAACCCAATGGTCTATTTTATGGTACGATACAATGCCTGAATGTTTTAGGTAGCTGATGTGCCGGGAGGTTTTTGTTTGGGTAAATTCCAGTACGTGTTCCAAATCGGTAATGGTCATAGGCCCTTTGTTTAAGAGCAAATGCAGTATTCTTATACGCGATTCATCTCCTAAGGCCTTCATAAGCTGGGTGCCAATTTTTAAATTGAAACGAGTTAAACGCATAATTTTTAAAATAAGGCCCAATTTAAGCAATTGCCCGATTAAACCCGGAATTTAAGTTATAAAGTGTTGTTAGTTTTTTCCTGAAGGGTAACTGAGAATTTTACCTTTTATAAGATATGCAGTAATTTTCGTCATTATACGGTTGGTAATTAATATCTTTGAACTTCATGAAGTGTAAACAAACCATAGTAGTGTTATGGCTAGTTGTTGCGCTATTGGTAACGACCACATCCACACAGGCACAGGAGCAGGAAATTGTGCAGCTTACCGGCATGGTAGTGGGCGATGACGGGCATACTGCTTTGCCCGGAGTACACGTATATGTACCTGCCTATGGGCGTGGCACAACCACCAATGCGTATGGCTATTTTTCGATGCCGGTGTTGGTGGGCGACCACTTGGTATTAAGTTCTGTTGGGTTTGTAAAGCAACAATTTATTGTACCAAGAGGCACGAATGGGCGGGTAAAGGCTATGTTTACCATGCAAACCGATACCCTCTACCTGGAAAATATCGATATTACTCCTTTTTTATCTGAGAAAATGTTTAAGGAAGCTATTTTGGCTATAAACCTGCCCGATGAAGGCGAGATGCTTGGCAATAGGTTAGACGGCAATGCCATATCGGCTTTGGTACGCACAATGCCTTACGATGCAAGCTTAAACGCTACTTATTATTTTAATCAGCAATTGTATTATTTACAAGATAACTATGGACCCCGATCTAATCCTTTCTTAAATCCGTTTAACTGGTCCAAGTTTTTTAAATCGATGAACAAAAAGAAAAAATAATTTTCTCATGTGCAGATTATAGGGTTAAAGCAACTACTATTAGTACTGCCAACAACACATAAATCAGTCCGATTAATATCTTGAAAAAGTTTAATTCTGATTTTTTCATCCCTGTATAATTAGTTTTCATGCCTTAGGTAAAGGGATAATTGTGCCAAACTATAAAGCAAGTATAACTTACTGGTAATCAGCTGTTTG
>JALWRJ010000507.1 GCA_026994125.1 Cyclobacteriaceae bacterium
TACATGCTGCCAAAATTCATAATCATCTTCAGGGTCAACACTCCAGGGCATTTTCTTAATTCTAAGATTTTCCCGGTAGCGTGTCCGTTCCAATTCTTCAATCAGGGCGGCCTCGCTTGGTTTAATTGATTTTACGTTTTGAAAACTATTTTGAGCTACTCGCTCTATAAACGCCCCCATGTTTTTGCTTAGCTTAACTACCGGCCACTCTTTATGTGTAGGTAATATGGGTTTGTATTTTGTTTTATTATTAAATTTATCTTGCATATATTCCAACTATCAATTCCAAAGATAAATTATAGTAGCACATTTAATAAGGCATTGATGTTTATTTTATTTATGAAGCAATCCCCAATACTCCTGCCCGGTTACGGCTGTTATAGGATAAACGATGTTTTCCAAACTAAGCGATGTTAGCTGTTGGGCAGTATGCCCTTTTGGGGGCAGCAGGTAAAGCGGTATGGGGTTTTCTGTGGTGGAATTAATCAAAGGGAGTTTATCAACTTCTTGTTTATTAGTAGGCTGCAAGGCTACATAAACCGGTGGGTAATAACCTTTTGATATCTTGAAATTTATAATTTTTACCATGGTTGAAGGAAAATTTATGTACTTGTTTTTGTTCAACCAATAGGCCTTTGTTTCAGTATTTAATTGCAGGGTTAGTACCCAGTAACTGGTAAATCCTGCATAAAGTATAAGTAACCCAACCGAAAGAAAAGCCAGCATATTTAAGCTGGCACCTTTAAGCAAAATGTTTACCATAGCCAGGCTGGTAAGGATGGCTCCGCCTACCAAAGGAGCCAACTTTCGTTTTGTGGTCACGGTTAATTCATTTAGTGCTAATAGCGAAAACGATTCGGTTTTACCTTGCAAATGAAAGGTAAAACTATCTCCGGCCAGCGTGAGTTTTGCGTTTGTTCCCGGCCAAGGGTAACTTATGTAAGGTGGTTGATTTAGCATTTGTAAAAAGTTACAATACTGCAACATTAGGTATCTAAACCTGTTGGAGCAAGAATCAAATAAATTTTGCAGCCTTTTTATGTAACAATTTTTAACAAAAACCTGTTAATAGCTACATAATAGGTTTTATCTTTAGCCTTTCAAAATGAGCAACACTTTCATGCATAAAAGAATATACATTCTATTTTTTGGATTTTTACTTTTGCTGGCCAATCAGGCACAAGCCACCCATATTAGAGCGGGCGAAATAACCGTGCAACGCGTAAACTGCCAAAGCAAGGAGTTTATTATTTTCGTAACCGGCTATGTTGATTTAATAGGTGGAGCGGTAACCTTTGGTGGGGGCACCCTCGATTTTGGCGATGGTACCGAACCAATTTCAGACATACGAAATGATAGCCGTTTCGAAATTATTTTTGATGAAATGGAAATAGACAATGGGGTGGGAATTACTCGATTTAAAGTGAAACATACATTTAGTGGAAACGGCATTTACTATATTAGTTACCAGGAACCCAACCGGAATGAAGGTATCTTGAATATGAATAATTCGGTGGAAACTCCTTTTTATATTGAAACCATGGTACGTATTGATGGCACCTTGGGATGCAATATGTATCTTCCCGAAATGCTGGTGCCTCCCATCGATTTTGGTTGTACAGGCGTTGCCTTTTACCACAACCCCGGTGCGTTTGACAGAGATGGTGACAGCCTGGCTTTTGAATTTGTAACCCCAAGAAAAGCCAGAAATACTCCGGTAGATAACTACCGGGCCATGAACGACCCCGAATTTGGCGGATTTGAGGAAGGCACGACTAATGTACCTGCCAGTTTATCTATTAATCCCATTACTGGCGATTTGGTGTGGAACTCGCCCGGTACTGCGGGAGAGTATAATGTGGCTTTTATAGTTAAGGAATACCGCAAACTCGAAGGAGAATACTTCCTTATTGGCTCGGTAGTGCGCGATATGCAAATCATAGTTGATGATTGTGAAAATAACCGTCCCAGGCTCGATTTGCCCGATGATGTATGTGTAGAAGCGGGTCAAAATGTAAATTTTGATGTATTTGCTACCGATGAAGACGGGGATGATGTTAAAATAGAAGTGTATTCGGCTGTGTTGTATTTTCCTGATTCTCCGGCCACCTTTACGCCCAGCCCGGCAGTTTTTCAACCTCAACCGGGTAAGGTAAATTTTGATTGGAACACCACCTGCGAGCAGGTGCGTGAACAGCCCTACCTGGTTACCTTTAAAGTGACCGATAAACCCAGTGAGGGAGTTCCTTTAGTTGAGTTTGGAACGGTAAATGTGATTGTGGTTGCTCCGGCTCCCGAAAATTTGCAATCAACAGTAAATGCCGATAGATCCATTGATTTAACATGGGATAGCTATACCTGCTTGAATGCAGAAAAAATTCAGATTTGGAGGCGTGTGGATACCTTTCCGCTTGCACCCGATGAATGCGATACCGGTATGCCCGAGTATGCCGGCTATACCTTAATTGACGAGGTTCCGGCTACAGCTACAAGCTATAAAGACGATAACCATGGAACAAAGCTGGCTTTCGATGCCAACTATTGTTATAGGTTGGTGGCCGTTTTTCCATCGCCTCAAAATGGTGAAAGTTATGTTTCTACCGAAACTTGTGGCATCATTAAGGCCGATGGACCCGCCATTACCCATGTAACGGTGGATAAAACCGATGTGGCTAACGGGCAAATTACCGTTAGTTGGCGTGGGCCTTTTGAAATTGACCAGGCGCTCTTTCCGCCCCCTTACCGGTACGAACTTTACCGGGGTGAAGGTTTTCAGGGGGCGATAGGTACCAAGGTAATGGATTTAACCACCGATACTACTTTTGTTGATACTGGCTTAAACACCCAGGAAAACCCTTACCACTATACCGTTAAATTGTTTGATGCCGCTAATACTGAAATAGAATCGGCTGTGGCCTCATCAGTTTACACCAATCCAGTGCCGCTTACCGCTGCCATTGAGCTTAATTGGTCGGCTCATGTGCCGTGGAGTAATAATTCAGCTACTTATAAGTATCATTACATTTATCGCGATCGGGCTGAGCCGGGAAACGATCAAAAACTGGTACTTATTGATAGTGTAGATGTAAACCAAAACGGGTTTACTTATTTAGATGATGGACGGTTTAATAACGAAGCCCTAAGCGACCAACTTCTTTATTGCTACTATGTGGTAACCCAAGGTACGTATGGCAACCCTGCTATTGATGCCCCTCAAATAAACCTATCGCAAATAATTTGTGCCCAGCCCAACGATACCATTACGCCTTGCCCACCGGTGTTGCGCTTGGCCACCGAAGATTGCAATACCATTATGAATGCCTCTAATTGTAACTTTACCGATTATTTTAATGATTTGGCGTGGGATAAATCGGTAGATGAAAGTGTGGATGGCTGTGATGTAGATGACGAATTAAAAGGGTATAATATCTATTTTTCAGTAACCGGACAGGAAGGAACGTTTGAGAAAATTGACTTTGTTTCTAAGCAGGAGTACCGGCATACAGGGTTGGCTTCGTTTGCCGGTTGTTATTATGTAACAGCGTTGGATAGGTCGAATAATGAAAGTGCACCAAGCAACATAGTTTGTAACGATAATTGCCCGTATTATGTGCTACCCAATGTATTTACGCCCAACGGTGATGGTGCCAATGATACATTCAGACCCTTCGATGAGAACTCTTCGGAGGAGGGGGCTACGTGCACCCGGTTTACTAAATCAGTAAAATTTGTTGTATATAATCGCTGGGGGGTTCCTATTTACACCTACCAAAGTGGTGGCGAAAACAGTATAATGATTGATTGGGATGGGAAAGATGACAATGGTAAAATGTTACCCAGCGGTGTTTATTTTTATGCAGCCGAAGTAGAATTTAACTTGCGGGTTCCTCAAGAGCGTAACCAAAGGCTAACAGGATGGGTGCACGTACTGTATTAACCAATCTGCCGGTAGTATTTTTTGATGATACCTGCCTGTTGTGCAACCATACTGTACGGGTACTTTTATTCATAGATAGAAAAGAAAAATTACAATTTGCTTCGCTTCAAAGTTCATTTGCCGCTGATGTACTTGATACAAAAACACTAGCCTTAGATGCAGTGGTTTTATGGCATCAGTCCAACATTTATGTAAAGAGTAGTGCTTTTATTAAAATTGCTCAAATACTAGGTTTCCCGTATTTGCTAGCCACTATTTTGTATGTTGTACCGCCCGTTATTCGCAATTTTATCTACGATTTTATTGCTCGGCACAGGGTTCAATGGTTTGGACGGGTTAACCATTGTTTGCTCATTAAAAGCAAGTATAAGCACAGGATATTAGGTTAGTACTTTGTACAAGCTAAAAACGAAACCTATCTTTGTACCTAAACTTAAACTAATTTAATATTATGCATGCATTTGTTTACCCCGGTCAAGGGGCACAATTCCCAGGAATGGGAAAGGAACTATACCAGACCAATAGCAAGGCCAGGCTGCTTTTTGATGAGGCAAATGATATTTTGGGCTTTGAAATAACCAAAATAATGTTCGAAGGCACAGCCGAAGAACTTAAACAAACCAAGGTAACCCAGCCTGCTGTGTTTTTACATTCGGTTATAGCCTCGTTAACCCAGCCTGATTTTAAACCGGATATGGTAGCAGGGCACTCGCTTGGAGAATTTTCCGCCTTAGTTGCAAACGGTGCATTGCGTTTTAACGATGGCTTGGCGCTTGTGTACAAGCGTGCGCTGGCTATGCAAAAGGCTTGCGAAATAAATCCCTCTACCATGGCTGCCATATTAGGCCTGCCGGATGAAAAAGTGGAAGCAATTTGTGATTCGATAAATGGAGTGGTGGTTGCTGCTAACTACAATTGCCCTGGTCAATTGGTGATTTCGGGTAGCAACGAAGCAGTTGACGAAGCATGCCAAAAAATGAAAGAAGCCGGAGCGAAACGAGCTTTGCCACTACCTGTTGGAGGAGCGTTTCATTCTCCATTAATGGAGCCCGCTCAAAAAGAATTAGAAAAAGCGATAAACGAAACCTCCTTTAACACACCAGTGTGTCCTGTATATCAAAATGTTACAGCCAAGCCATCTTCAGAGATTGTGGTAATTAAAGAAAACCTGATTAAACAACTTACTGCACCTGTAAAGTGGACTCAAATAGTGCAACAGATGGTAGCCGATGGGGCTACCAGGTTTACCGAAAGCGGACCGGGAAAGGTGTTACAAGGATTGGTTAAAAAGATACATCGGGAAGCCGAAGTGTCGAGCCTTTGAGCTCATCAATTTAATAAATCTTCACCCAAAACAAAGCATGCAAATCTCCATTACCCACATTGATACGGCCTGCGTTATTTTAGATATTAACGGCTATCGAATTATGACAGACCCGGTGCTGGACAAGGCAGGGAAATTATATCATTTTGGGTATGGAGCCTTTTCAAGAAAATCGAGTAACCCGGCTCTTACCCAAGAACAAATCGGGACTATAGATTTAGTATTGCTTTCGCATCACCAGCATAAAGATAATTTTGATAAAGCCGGGAGAAAGTTTGCAAAAAAAGTAAAAAGAGTAATCACCACCCTGCCGGGTGCTAAAACACTCAAGAATGGGGTGGGGCTAGCTAATTGGGAATCTTTAACCATTGAAACTCCCAAAGTACCCGGGCTAAAAATTACAGCTACACCCGCACAGCACCATCCTTGGTGGGTGCCTCGTTTTTTTGCCGGAAGTGTAATTGGTTTTATCATTGAATGGACAGGGCAGCAAAATGGCGTGCTTTACATAACCGGAGATACAGTGTATTTTAAAGGTATTAACCAAATTGCCCGGAAATTTCCTCGAATACATACGGCTATTGTCCATTTGGGGGCTGTTCAGTTTCCTTATTTAACAGGTAAAGGAAAATATACGTTTGATGTAAAGAGTGCCCTTAAAACTTTGGAAGTGCTAAAAGTAGAGCGGGCAATTCCGGTACATTACGCAGGTTGGTCGCATTTTAAACAGAAAGATTATGCAACCAAAGCAGCCTTTAGCAACTGCCAATCCAGGCCAAAGATGCTATGGCTAACCCCGGGATTACCTGCTAAACTTGAAGTTTAATGGTAAATTTTGCCTTTTTGGAGTTACATTTTATACTTCTTTGGTATTAATTATTTGTGATTAGGTTGTAATTTTGTACCTTGTAGAAAACATAGCCCAGTATTAATAAAACTACTTTTTCTTATGAAAAGAATAATACCCCTGCTTTTGATGATTACAGTTATGTCATCAACGTTTGCCCAAAATACCTTTACTTCTAATAATGCCACACCTGGTACCGATTTTAATAATGTGGCCAACTGGAGTGGAACAGGTACACCAAACTTTACCAATGGACTAGATAAATTTATCATTCGCGATGGCGATAGTTATTCATCAACAGGGCCATTAACTATAGCCGAACTAACTGTAGGGCAAGGAGGAGCTGGGGGTGCACTAACCTTAGGTTCAACATTAGACGTTGGAGGAAATATTTTACTCGATGCAGGTTCTACACTAACTGCAGGAGCTAATCAAATAAATATTGCCGGTAACTGGACGGAAAATACAGGAGCTAGCTTAAGCAGTAGTGGTACAGTGGTTTTTGATGCACCCTTGGTACAAACCATTTCGGCCGCGGCTACATTTAATAATCTTACCTTTAGTGGGGGTGGAGTAGTTTCTACCGGAGGCGATGTGCGAGTAAATGGTAACTGGGTAATTACCAATAATACAACTTTTAGTACGGGCAACCTGCATCGTTTAGATGGAAACTTAACGGTTGATAACGGGTCGGTATATAACGCAACTAATGGGCGTCTTTCCTTGCGAGGTTCGGCCGATCAAACCTTAAACATAGGCAGCAATGCCACCTTTGATGAACTATACTTTCAGCCGGGGGCAGCCATAAATTATACTATTAATGGAAATATTGTGGCTAACGATCAAACGCGTGTGTACCCTAATGCCACCTTAAATGGTACAGGAGACCATACTTTTCAAGAACTTCGACAAAACGGTACAGTTAATTTTAGCGGAACCATTACCTTAACCGGTAGCCGAACCTACGATAACGATGATAATGTTTTTGGCCTGGGAACTGCCGATGTTATTATTGATGGTAATGTGTATTTTTCGAATAATAGTGGCCCTGATGCCATTAGTATTGGGGGTAACCTAACCATACAAAGTGGTTATTTAGTAATTGATGAAGGAACAGTTACCGGAACAGCAGGAAAAACTTTTCAAATAAATGATGGCCGAACGGTTTATTTGCGGGGTGTGGATAACTTCCCGGGTGGTTTTGGTACGGTAGATTTTCAGGGCACAACCTCGCGAGCCAACTACGATATGAATGGTAACCAGACCGTGCGTGGAGGCATTACTTACCAACGCCTTGCTTTGGGTAACTCAGGTACTAAAACCGTAGATGGCGCCTTGGATATTAACGATTACCTGGATTTAAATAATGGTATAACCCTTGATTTAGGCGCATTTAGTCATACACTTGGCTATAACTTATATAATAATACCAATGCATCTATATCTGGTGCCTCTGCTACCTTAACTTTGGATGGCCTTGGAGGAGTTACCCAAACGATTCAGTCGAGTGGTTCGGGCTCGTATAACCTTCAAAATTTTAATATTACTAATACCGCCCCAACAGCAGTTCGTACTATTAATATTGATGATAATAATTTCCAGGTAACTAATTTTTCTGTAACTAATACTGGTGGGTCAGCATCAAACTACCTTATTGTAGATATTGACAATAATTTAATGGTTGGTTTTGGAAACTATACTATTGGATCAAATGTGCAATTACGTACAAGCGGGGCTTCTGAGTTTAATTCTATGATGGCTTTTTATACTGAATCACTAGATGCGCAAAGTACAATTAGATTTGACGGAACTACACAAAGTATTCCGGGTGTTACATATGGAAATGTTGAAATTAGAGGAAATGGAAACAAAAATGCTACCGCTGGTTTTATTGTGGCCGGTAATTTTTCTCGGATTGCCGAGACTCCGGTTTTTGTGGATGGTGGGTTTAGCCATACCGTAGCAGGAAATTGGGTAATGGGAACCGCCTATACAAATAATATGACTGGTTCGCTTAACTTTAATGGTACCGATCAAACTATTTCAGGTTCCGATTTTAATAATGTAACATTTAGTAATGCCGGCACAAAATCTATTTTAGGTGATTTAAACGTAAGTGGAAATTTTACCATTAATAGTGGGGTAACCGTATATGCCGGCATTTATAGTATAGATATGACAGCTGGCCATTGGGTAAATGGTGGTACAGGTACGTTTACACAAACTACAGGTACAGTTACTTTTAATAGTACAACAACAGCGCAAAATATTACTTCAAACCCCAATAATGTATTTGGCGATTTAGATATAGATAACGATCCCAGCCGTACAGTAAGCGCTCAAACAGATATCATTGTTGGGCGTGATTTTGACTTAGTTATAAATAGAGGAGATTTTGATTTACAAGGTTTTACCCTTTCAGTTGGGCGTAATTTTAATTACCGTACAGGTACCAGTTTTAATTTTACTTTACCTGCAGCTACCATTCAATTTAATGGCGATGTAGATCAGGATATACGAAATTATGCAGCGGGTACCTATCCTAATTTAGTGTTTACCGGTTTAGGTGAAAAGCGGTTTTATGATAACGGCCTCAATATTGATGGCAATGTAACTATAACCAATACCACCTTAGATGGCGCTAATTTAACACATACCGTAGCTGGAAATTGGACTAATAACGGTAGTTTTCAACATACCCAGGCAATAAATTTTGATGGAGCTAGCCAAACTATTAGTGCATCTACTTTTCACGATGCCTTTTTTAGTGGTTCGGGTACCAAAACCCTAGCAGGGAACATTAGTTTAAATGGCCGGTTGCAAATAAATGATGGGGTTACCCTTGATGTAAGTGCAAGTAATTATAAAATTACGGTAGAAGAAAGTTGGACGAATACAGGCACAGGAGTATTTGTGCCCCGTAACGGATTGGTAGAAATATCAGGAGGATATTCACAATTATTCACTGGCGCAAGTGGATTTCCATCAGCAGGCAAACAATTTTACAATGTACTTATTAATACCAACACCAGCCGTGCCGAGTTAGATGGAGACTTAATTGTTGAAGGAGATTTTAGTATTAACTCCGGTGCCGAATTGGAAATGGATGCCTTTGATATGTATGTTGCCGGAAACTTTACCAATAGCGGAACTTTTGATTTTAATAGCAATAGTAGTGAAGTTACTTTTAATGGTGGAGCTGGAAGCTACGTTATTGAACCTGGTGGTTCTGATTTTAGGCATACAATTATTGATGCTAATGCAGGAGCAGATTATCAATTGCAAAGCAATTTAAATTTTTTAACAGGAATTAATACAACAGCGGTACTAGTTATTAATGGAGGTAAATTTGACTTGAATGGGAATGAGGTTACATTTCCTACAAATAACACCCTGCATATTAATATTACCGGAGGGGTTTTGGAAGTAGATGCCGGAGCCTCTCTTCGATTAGGAAGAGATACCAGAATAAGCAATAGTGGTGGAATATTTAGGGTGGTAGGGGTTGCCTCCAACCCAGCTGTTATCAACTCATTAGTCTTAACTTCGGGAGATTATTATGATTATGTGCAAACCGGAGGAACCATCGAAGCTCAATACTACTCCATAAGCAATACTACTTCTAATGGCTTTGATATTCAAGGAGGTTCAATAGATGCAACAAACAATTTTTCAAATGGAGTTTTTAGCAATGGCGCTGGTAATGCTTATATTACCTTCGACATTCCATTTACTGCAACCCTCCCAAATGTGGTGTTTAATGCCGGGCCCTCATTTAATGTTTCGGCTCCTAACGACCACGCAGGTGCGTTGGCAGTAGATTTTCAAGATGCTTTAGGTGGATTGGCAGGAGAAGCAAATGACGATGATGGGTTTAATCAAATTACATGGAGTTTTAGTGGTACAGGTAAATATTGGGATGCAGGAGGCGATGGGGTGAGTTGGAATGATGCTGCTAACTGGGCACCTGATGGTGTGCCTACTACAACTGATGTTGTATTTCTGGATCACTCTACAGTTGGTGGAGCGTATATGGTTGATATTACCACCTTGGATGCCGTTGGCTTAAAGTTAATAATTGATGCCGGAGGTGCAAACGATATTTCCTTAACTGTAAAAAATGGAAGGACATTAGATATTGAAGAACTCTTAACAATTATTGATGGATCTTTAATTCAAGAAAATACGAGTACTATAAGGTTGGCTGGTGCTTTTTCTAACTCAGGTACTTACACAGCTAATTCTAATACATTTATTTTAGATGGAACCTCAGGTGTATTTACTTTTAATACTAACACCAACCCTTTCTTTAATTTAACTGTTGATGCTACCGGAGCACAATATAACCTAGACAATGATATGAATGTAAATGGGGATATTACCATTTCAGGAGGGACATTTAATGTGGTAGGGAATAAAGTGATTAACATACAAGGAAATTGGAATACAAATGGTGGAACTTTCTTGCCCGGCACCGGTGCTGTTGAAATGGTTGGCACATCAGGAACACAAACTATTTATGGAGGTTCATTTTACGACTTTGGATTAGGAGCCACAGTTAATGTTCAATTACTTTCGAATTTAACAATTCAAGATGATATTACCATAAGAGGAGCATTTACAGGAGTTTTTGATGCACAGGCTTTTGTTATTAAGGTGGGAGACGACTGGCAGAATAATAAAACTCCTGCCTCTTTTTCACAAACAGGTGCTGGAGCAGTGATTTTTGATGGTGCAGGACAATCAATTCTAGGATCCTCTACAACAACCTTTAATACAGTTTTCTTCTCAGGAACCGGTACAAAATTGATAGCTCAATCGTGTACTATCAATGGGAATATGAATATTTTAAATGGGATAGGGCGTGTTGAGATTAATCCAGGAATTACTATTACAGGCACTGCAAGTGGTACACTCTCTCAAACCGGTGGTCAACTGCGCATTGAAGATACTAATAACTTTCCTTCTGGTTTTGGTACAATTGATTTAACTGGTGGAGAGGTGTTTTATTATGCGAATATTGATCAAAATATTTATTCAACAACCTATTATGATTTAAGAGTTGGTAGGCCAACCGGAGGGAATACCCCAACCAAAACCCTCCAAGGAGATATTACCGTTAACCGAAATATTAGAATAAATGACACAGAAACTACCTTGGCAGCCAATAATTTCACCATAAACTTAGAAAATGCGTTGGTTATTCCTACCGGAGGGCAGCAAGTAAATTGGGGCACAGTTGGGGGTACAGGTACGTTAAACCATTTTGGTAATTACTGGTATATGGATGTAGATATTACCGGTTTTAATAACTTAATTTTAGATGGTTCCGGCACTAAATACATGAATAGTAATTTAACCATTACAGGAGATGTTACTATTCAAGATGGTATAACACTAGATATGAATAGCAATACCATGACAGGTACCGGTAGTAAGTCATTTACCATGCTAGGTACCAGTAGGGTGATTACCGATAATATTGCCGACCCTTTACCGGCTTTCCCTACAGCTTTTGGAACTTATAGTTTAGCAACCACCAGTAGAGTTACGTTAAATGGTTCCGGCAACCAAATTATATATTCTGCACCTGCCTATGGAAGGCTCGACCTTAATTCCAATGGCAACGCTACCCTGGATGGCAACTTAAATGTAGATGGT
>JALWRJ010000508.1 GCA_026994125.1 Cyclobacteriaceae bacterium
CAGTGCAGGCGATATTTATTGGTGTACAGCCAATGTGGGTTGGATAACCGGACACTCGTACATTGTGTATGGCCCCTTACTAAGCGGTGCTACCACTTTAATGTTTGAAGGTGTACCCACCTACCCCGATGCAGGTCGGTTTTGGGATATTGTTGATAAGCATAAGGTAAACCAGTTTTATACGGCTCCTACAGCTATTCGGGCACTCGAAGCACATGGGTTGGCTCCTTTCGAAGGCAAAGAGTTAAATTCGCTAAAAGTACTGGGTTCGGTAGGTGAGCCTATAAACGAAGAGGCCTGGCATTGGTACCACGATCACGTGGGCAAAGGCAGGTGCCCCATTGTAGATACCTGGTGGCAAACCGAAACCGGAGGTATTATGCTTTCGCCTATTGCAGGGGTAACTCCTACCAAGCCAAGTTATGCCACGCTCCCCTTACCGGGTATTCAGCCCATAATTGTTGATGAACACGGTAATGAGTTAAAAGGAAATAGTGTAGAAGGTAATTTGTGTATTAAATTTCCCTGGCCTTCGATGCTACGCACTACCTATGGCGACCACGAGCGTTGTAAACTTACATATTTTACTACCTATCCGGGTATGTATTTTACGGGCGATGGAGTTAAAAGAGACGAAGACGGCTACTACCGTATTTTAGGTAGGGTGGATGATGTAATTAATGTTTCGGGTCATAGAATGGGTACAGCCGAAGTAGAAAATGCCATTAACGAGCACCCGTTGGTTATTGAATCGGCCGTGGTGGGCTACCCGCACGATATTAAAGGGCAGGGAATTTATGCCTATGTAATTGCCGATACCCAAGGGCGAACCAGTGCAAGCCTGGAAAATGAAATTAGGGAAACAGTAAGCAAGATTATAGGCTCCATAGCCAAGCCCGATAAAGTACAAATTGTACCGGGATTGCCCAAAACCCGATCGGGTAAAATTATGCGAAGAATACTGCGAAAAATTGCTGAAGGGCAAACCGATAATTTTGGCGATGTATCTACCTTGCTCGACCCGGCCGTGGTAGAAGCTATTACTAAAGAAATGAAATAATTGTGCCGGACTATCGGGTAATTTTTACCGGGTATGGAGCCAACCGTACAGTGTACCGGGCGCAACAGCTTACCATACAAACACCCCATAACTGGGATACCTCCGAAAGCGATGCGGCTAATGTGCTTTTTATTGCCCGTAAAGAAATAAAAAAACACTTTAGCCGCTTTGCCATTATTAGCATTGAAAAGCTGGGCTAGCCAGGAAAATCCAGGTGAAAATTTACCTTTATTAATCTACACTTAGTAACTCTACATCAAAAATTAGGGTTGCATGGGGTGGTATATCATTACCGGCACCACGTTCGCCATAGGCCAGTTCCGATGGAATAAACAACCTCCATTTAGAACCTACAGGCATTAGCTGTAAAGCTTCAGTCCAGCCCTTAATTACTCCGTTTACCGGAAACGAAGCCGGTTGCCCGCGTTGCACCGAACTATCAAATACCTTACCGTCAATTGTAGTGCCATGGTAATGGGTAGTTACCTGGCTGTTTAAGGTGGGCTTTTCGCCTGTACCCTCTGTAAGCACCTGGTATTGCAAGCCACTGGGGAGGGTATTAACACCTTCTTTGGTTTTGTTTTCAGCTAAAAATGCTTGGCCCGCTTCTTTTTGCTCGGCTTGCATTTTAGCTTGTAAGGCACCAAAATAGGTGTTAAGGGTTTCTACTACTTCTTCGTCCGAAATTTTAGGAGTACCCTGTGTAAAAACAGCATTCAGTGCTTCAGTAAATTCAGGGATGTCCAGCCCTTTTAACCCTTGAGATTGCAAATTACGCCCTATGCTTATGCCCAAGCTGTAACTTACCTTTTTAAAATCTTCTGCCATTATTTTATTGTGTGTTAAAAATTAGAGGGCAAAGCTACACAAACTAATTGGGTTGATTGCCTGTACCCACAAAACTGTTGAATACCGAGGTGGTTATGGAAAGAATAATACTAAAAAGGAAAGCCCACCAAAACCCATTTACATAAAAGCCATCTACCAGCCAATCGGCCATTAAAATAATAACTGCATTTATAACCAACAGGAACAAGCCCAGCGATATAATAGTGGCCGGTAAGGTTAAAAAGATAAGAATAGGTTTAACCAGGGCATTAAAAAAAGCTAAGGCAAGGGCTACAAAAATTCCGGTCATAAAGCCATCTACATGAACGCCCGGTAAAAGCCATTGGGCAACCATAACAGCAAAGGATGATACAAGTATTTGTACAATAAAATTCATGGTTCAAAACTAATCAAAAAAGGGGTTACAAGGGTTGCAATACATCCAGTTTCTTATTCATTACCTTAAACCAAAGTGGGGGTATAAGCGAAAAGAGCATCATACCCGGGTAGCCGGTGGGCATCTGGGGGTTGCCGGGCTCCGAAACCAGTGTTTGGTATTTTTTACTGGCTTTGTAATGGTGGTCGGAGTGGCGCGATAGTTCAAACAACATAGCTCTGCCCAAGGGGTGGTCGGAGTTCCACGAATGGTGATGTTTTACACGTTCGTAGCGGCCATGCTCGTTTTTTTTACGTAGCAGGCCGTAATGTTCTATATAGTTTACCGTTTCGAGTAGCAAAATACCAAACCCGGCTGCCGCCACAAACAAACCTGCCACCAACCCGCCATATACTCCGTAAATAAGGGCCACAAATAAAACCTGAATAACGGTATAAGTTAGGGCCTTGTTTTGAAACAAAAAGGCTGGCTTGCCTTGCTTTTGCAATCTTTGTTTTTCTAACTGCCAGGCTTGCACATAGCTGCCCCATTGCGAACGAAGCCAAAATAAGTAAACAGGCTCGTTTTTGCGGGCAGTAGCCGGGTCGTTAGGCGTAGCTACTTGAAAATGGTGTCCATTATTGTGGTAAGGCAAAAAGTGCATTTCTAAAGAGGTTAATAATAGCAACTCAGCTAAAAACCGTTCGAAGCGCGAAGACCGATGCCCAAGCTCATGGGC
>JALWRJ010000509.1 GCA_026994125.1 Cyclobacteriaceae bacterium
TAAGAAAATAAGGGCTTCTTTTACAGTTTCGTTAAAGGCAGCATTTAACCACAAACCCACACCAATACTTAAGGCCAACATGCTGTACCAAAACATGTTAATTTCGTTTGCATTAATGTAATCGTGCTTTTCTTTCGGATCCTTAATGGTAGCTCGTTTGAAAAAGTAATACAAGCTTATTAGTACTGCAACAGCAATAATTACAATTGATACTCTTGTTATCCAAACATTCCAAACGTCAAGAAAATCCAGGTAAGATTGATTGTACTCCATTTTTTATTTTTCTAGGTTTATAGTTATTGAGTTTACAAATATCAAAATATAAAGCACAATTTATGCAAATACTACGTAGGAAAAAAACAGTTTGAGAAAAAATAATAAAAAAACTCCCTTTTTTCGTGTTTTATCCCTATATCACATGCTTTATTTTGTAAGTTTTTACTTAATTATCGTTAATTCATTGGTTACAAATGTAAGAACTCTTTTTACAGTTTTGCCTTGGATGGGCTGGTTTTTTTACATATCCGTTTTGGGTAAGTTTAGGATTGCTTTGGCATCTATTTATGCCCCATACCATATGTTTAGCCCAGGCAGTTAAATATTAACATCAATTTTACTACAATTCTATATAAAAGCCATTAGTTTTGTGCGGCAAATAAAAACACTTATTTGCTCATGTCCCATCACTCCACAAAATTTCTTTTCGAAGCCCTCACCTACGATGATGTGCTTTTACTACCGCGCTATTCCGAAGTACTACCGCGCGAAACATCTACACAAACCTGGCTTTCAAAAAACATTCAGTTAAATGTTCCGTTTATTTCGGCCGCAATGGATACGGTTACCGAAGCCGAAATGGCCATTTCGATGGCATTGGAAGGAGGCATTGGCTTTATTCATAAAAACATGGGTATCGATGCCCAGGCTGCGCAAGTGCGTAAGGTAAAACGCTCACAAAGCGGTATGATTCTCGACCCCATTACCCTGAGCCCTGAGGCACCGGTATCGGAGGCCAATAAAATTATGCGCGAAAATAAAATTGGAGGTATTCCGGTGGTGGATGGTAACCAAAAGCTCGTAGGCATTATTACCAATCGCGATTTACGTTTTATTAAAAACCTTAACATTGCTGTTAGCGAAGTAATGACCAGCCAAAACCTGGTAACTGTGCAGGAAGGTGTAGATTTAACTACTGCCGAAAACATTTTAAAAAAACATAAAATAGAAAAGCTGCCCATTGTTAATGCGCAGGGTATTTTAACTGGTTTAGTTACTTATAAAGATATTCTTAAAAAGCAAGATAGGCCCAATGCCTGCAAAGACCAATTTGGACGTTTGCGTGCCGGAGCTGCCGTAGGAGTAACGGCCGATCTAATAGCTCGAGTGGAAAAATTGGTGGAAGCCGGTGTAGATGTAGTAAGCATTGATACAGCTCATGGGCATTCCAAAGGAGTAATTGAAGCGTGTAAAAAAGTTAAAAAAGCATTTCCTACCATAGATGTAATAGTGGGTAATATAGCCACTGCCGAAGCGGCTATTGCTTTAGCCGATGCTGGTGCCGATGCCGTAAAGGTAGGTGTTGGCCCGGGTAGTATTTGTACCACCCGTGTGGTGGCAGGCGTTGGGATGCCACAGCTTTCGGCCGTGATAGAAACCTCTAATGCATTGGCAGGCAGAAACGTACCCGTAATTGCTGATGGCGGTATTCGCTTTTCGGGCGATGTGGTAAAAGCTTTGGCCGGAGGGGCTAGTTCGGTAATGATTGGCTCTATGCTGGCCGGTACCGAAGAAGCCCCCGGCCAGGTTATTATTTACGAAGGTCGTAAGTACAAATCGTATCGTGGTATGGGCTCTATTGAGGCCATGGGCGAAGGCTCTAAAGACCGATACTTTCAGGATGTGGAAGACGATATTAAAAAACTGGTGCCCGAAGGTATTGTTGGGCGGGTGCCTTACAAAGGGATGGCTTCCGAAGTTATTTACCAGTTGGTTGGTGGGCTTAAAGCTGGAATGGGCTATTGTGGATCGCCCAATTTAGAAGAACTTAAGAACAGCAAGTTTGTTAAAATTACCAACGCAGGTATGCTCGAAAGTCACCCTCACGATATAAGTATTACACGTGAAGCTCCGAATTATAGCAGGTAAATGAAAAGCTGCCAATTTTATCTTTGGCAGCTTTTCTGAGGGCAGTATTAAAATTTAGTTCTAATTGAATTTTATACTTTTTACTTGGAGTGGTAAAGAATTGATTTTTTATAAATCAACTCTCCTTTTTTAAATATTGTAATCAGTTTTAGTCCTGTTGATTCATTTGAAAAATCGGTAAGTAACTTATTATCATTTTTATGGAGTACCATGGTTTTTTCTACTAAAACCTTCCCATCTATGTCGGTTATTCTAAGTGTTACTTTGCCCATATTTTTGTTGGAAGAAAGCGTTATCTTCCCTTGGGTTGGGTTAGGGTAGATGGAGAAGGTGTTGGACATCTCCAATTGAGCAGCCAATCCAGTAATATAATCCAATACTACCTCATACTCCTCTCCACTAAGAATTAAATCGATGGTCGTAGAAATGGCACTGGACTTCAAAATAATTATGCCATCATCTTTTACTTTGTAGGGAGGGTAATCTACAAATACCGAATAGGTACCCGCAGGTAAATGTTCAATTATATACTCCCCGTTTTCATCGGTAACGGCACTGCCATTAATTTCAGTTTTCGATTCATTCATAAAGTAGATATTGGCATTTTCAATGGCCACATTTTCGGTATTGGAGCTACCGGTTAGTTTGCCAAATAAGCTACCACTTACATTAATGGGGCCGTTATCAATAATATTTTGCTCGTAACACTCTGCATTGGCGCAGAGGTACCCCTCTGGGCAACTAATATTAGCGCAACCTATATTATCAAAACAAACATCATTTACCATTGTTTCACCAGGGGCACAGTCAACGAGCGTGTCAAAACAACTTCCAAAATAGCAGGTCTTATTAGGCC
>JALWRJ010000510.1 GCA_026994125.1 Cyclobacteriaceae bacterium
ATGATTTTTCGAGCAAATTGATATATGATTCAACTGTTTCAGAATTTACACTTAGCTGTTTGCTAAGCTCATGTATTGAGACCTTCGAGCCTATTCGGTAGGCAAGTAATTTAAGTAGCCGGCATCAGGTATTCGTTGAACTTCATCTATAATAACTACCTTATGCCTACCTATTATTCCTTGCAACTCTTCTAATGTTGGATGGCTAAGGCGTGTACTAGTAGTTGCTTCATCAGCATCTAACCATATCGTTTTTGCCAGCTTTTTACTTAACGAAAAAATAATGTGGTCTTACCAACCTGACGTTTACCTACTACGATGAGTGCCTTGCCCTTGTTCATCCATTTGTGTAAAGAGGTTTCGATTAGCCTGGTTTTAGTCATATTCATAGCAAAAAACAAGTAAAATTTCCGTTACAATGGAAAAATTACTAGTAAAATTTCCAATAGCTACACCTGAAGGTGCCCTATAAAATGGGGTGCCGGATAACTATATGGCATAAAAATCCCAAATTAGGAGGTAAAATATATATTTGCACCATGAAGCTAATCGAAACGCATGCGCATATCTATTTAAAAGAGTTTGCCGATGATTTACCGGAGGTAGTGGAGCGGGCACAGGAATCCGGGGTAGCCCGCATCTATATGCCCAATGTAGATGAAACCACCATTGATGCCATGTTAGCTGTGGCCGATAGGTACAAAGGTTATTGCCTGCCAACTATGGGCTTGCATCCTTGCTCGGTTAAAAAAGATTTCGAAAAACAACTCTACCTGGTAGAGGAATGGCTCTCCAAAGGTGGATTTACCGCAGTGGGCGAAATAGGTACAGATTTATATTGGGATAAAACTTTTTGGGCTGAGCAGCAGGAGGCTTTTAACATACAGGTAGAATGGGCGCGTAAGGCCAACTTGCCGGTTATTATTCATTGCCGCGAATCCATTAACGAAACCATTGAATTAGTGCACAAGTTGGCATATGGAAAAGGAATTTTTCATTGCTTTACCGGAAATGTAGATCAGGCAAAGCAAATTACCGAACTGGGTTTTAAGCTCGGTATTGGCGGGGTTGCTACATTTAAAAACGGGGGAATGGAGCCTGTGCTTGAACAAATACCACTTGAGCACTTTGTGCTTGAAACCGACAGCCCTTACCTGGCTCCTGTACCCCACCGGGGCAAACGCAACGAGCCGGCTTACTTGCCACAGATAGTACAAAAAATGGCTGAGGTAAAACAGTGTACAATACAAGAAGTTACTGAAAAAACTACGGCTACGGCCCTTAACTTATTTGAGCATGCCTGATATTACCTATACTAAAATAGTGCTGGATATGGCCAGCCCAAAGCCACCCAAGGCTAATATATTACTGATATATACCGGAGGTACTTTTGGCATGGAGCGCAACTCAGAGGGTAATTTGGTGCCCTTTAATTTTGCACGTGTGGTAGAAAGCATTCCGGTTATTCGATCATTCGATTTGCAAATTTCGGTGGTAGCTTTTGATAAGCCTATCGATTCATCGGATATGAACCCGACCCATTGGAACCGGCTTATCCAAATAATTTTAGATGAAGAAAGCACCCATGATGGCTTTGTGATATTACACGGTACCGACACCATGGCTTTTACGGCCTCGGCATTAAGTTATGCCTTGCCTGGCCTTAATAAGCCCGTAGTAATTACCGGAGCCCAATTGCCGGTAAGCATGCCTCGTACCGATGCACGCGAAAACCTAATTACTGCCTTGGAAATTGCCTCGGCCAGGCAACCAAATGGGCAGCCGCAAGTACCTGAGGTAAGTTTACTATTTAATCATCATTTAATGCGGGGCAACCGGGCACAAAAAGTGCAAAGCAGTAAGTTCGATGCGTTTAGATCGGAAAATTATCCGCTACTGGCCGAAGCAGGTATCGAAATCACCTATAATCAAAATGCCATTTTACCGCTGGTTAATCAACCCATGGCCGGCTCATTGCCTCATTGGTTTACTGGAGTTGGGGTGTTAAAGCTTTTTCCGGGCATTACCAAACCGGCCGTAGAGGCATTACTAAACAATCCGGCTGTAAAAGGTGTAGTGCTGGAAACCTTTGGAGCAGGCAATGCCATCACTTCCGATTGGTTTATCAACTGCATTACCGAAGCCGTGCGCAGAGAGGTTATTATTTTAAATGTATCGCAATGTTTGGGGGGGTATGTACACCAGGGTATGTACGCAACCAGCCAATTGCTGGCCAAGGCTGGAGTGGTAAGTGGCCTCGATTTAACCTTTGAAGCCGCCATTACCAAACTTATGTGGGTGCTGGGTAGAGGGTTGTCTTATAATAGTACAATTAATGATTTGCTAACACCTATTTGTGGCGAACTTGGGTAAACATTCGGGCATCAAGGTATTTATTTCAAACATAAATTTGCATAAAGGTTATTTTTGGTATTTATTTGTGCGCTAAGTTTCGAAAAATGATGCTTAGGAGAGGTGGCCGAGTGGTCGAAGGCGCTCGCTTGGAAAGCGAGTGTGCCCCACAAGGGTACCGGGGGTTCGAATCCCTTCCTCTCCGCGCTTGGAATTGTATAATTAACTATTTTTATAAACGCAAAACATACCTATTTAAAATTAAATTATGAAACGATTATTTGCTTTCTTAATGTTGTTGGGGATTTTAACCCTTGGAAATTCTTGGACTGCAGTAGCCCAGGAGGAAATGACAAATGAAGACGCTACCGAAGCAGTTGATTCTGCCGCTGTAGCTAACGATTCTACCACTACCACTGTAGAAGAACCAAAAGAAGACACTTCAGTAGCCGCTGTGGCCGAAACTGAAGAGCCCGAAGCTCCGGCTGAACAAGAACAAGGATTTCACCAACGAGTAAAAGAAAAATTTATTGAAGGTGGATGGGAATTTATGGGTGCCGTTCTTTTATGTTTAATCTTAGGATTAGCCATTGCCATTGAACGTATTATTACCCTTAACCTGGCCACTACTAACA
>JALWRJ010000511.1 GCA_026994125.1 Cyclobacteriaceae bacterium
TTGCGTTACCCCCAAGGCATTATATTTTTCCCAATCATCCTGTTTGCTGTAATTGGGTATCATCATACCATTGGTAACAATTACACGAGGAGCTTCTTTTGAAGACGGAAACACGCCCATAGGGTGCCCCGAGTACAGATGCAAGGTTTGCTCATCGGTTAGGGTGGCCAGGTATTGCATTGTAAGCAAGTACTGCGCCCAGTTTTGAAACACCGCTCCGTTTCCTCCATAGGTAATTAGCTCGTGAGGGTGTTGGGCCACAGCCGGGTTCAGGTTATTTTGAATCATTACCATAATGGCCCCTGCATGTTTCGATTGGAATGGATATTCATCTATGGGTCGAGCATACATATCGTAGTTGGGCCTAAACCGATACATATAAATTCTACCGTATTTCTTTAATTCATCGGCAAATTCGGGGGCCAGCGTAGTATGAAATTTTTCCGGAAAATAGCGTAAGGCATTTTTAATGGCAAGCTTTTTCTCTTCCCGTGTTAATATATCTTTACGTTTTGGTGCGTGGTTAATGTTGGTATTGTAAGGTTTTGGAGCAGGTAATTCGCTAGGAATACCTTGTAAAATTTCTTCCTTAAATGTCATAACAATCAATTTAAATGCTTAGCAAAAGTAGCAATGTTTTCACTGGTATATTGGTAACCAACTTCAAAAATTTCGTGTGCTTTAGCCAAGTCGAATCCGGTGTACCCGACCAATTTATCAGGTTCAATAAAAACCTGGGCTAATTCCTTACTTTTTCGAGTGTTTTCATTAATAGCCAACAGGGCGCTACGCTCCAGTATAGATTTAAATGACTGCACCGGGTAATGACTGCCCACAGGATTGCAACTTACCGCAATTAAGGGTAATGCTTTGCCCGTTAGTGCCTCTACCGGAAGATTATTTAAAATACCTCCATCTACATATTTAATTCCGGTAATTTCAATAGGTTTAAACAATACGGGTAAGCAGCAAGAAGCCAAAATAGCCTGGGGTAAATTTCCCTCCGAAAAGTAGTGCGTTTTTCCCTGCTCAATGGCCGTGGCCGTAGCTGTAAAGGGTAAGGATAAGGAGGAGAATGATTGCGGCAGGTGATCTTTTAAAATAGCCAGTAGGGCATCCATTTTTAACAACCCTTTTAAGCTAAATGCAGGTTTAAAAATGGAAAGCATGTTAGTTTTAACAACAATTTTAAGAATTTCATCGGGCGAAAATCCGGCACTATAAAAGCCTCCTACAATAGCACCTGCACTGGTGCCGCTTACCATGCCGGGGTAAATACCATGCTCGTTTAAGGCTTTAAGCACGCCTAAGTGCGCTATACCCCTTGCTCCGCCACCGCTTAACGCAATACCGTGCATGGGTTAAAGTTCGCTAAACTTAAAAACGTTATCTAACCTAACGCCTTTTTCGGTATGTTTAACAGTACAACATTCGTTTACCGAATCGTGTTGCAAAACTAATACATACTCATTATCGGCAGCTTCATTTAAAAAAGCCTCTTTTTCGGTCATGGTTAATAAGGGGCGAGTGTCGTAACCCATTACATATGGCAAAGGGATGTGCCCCACCGAAGGTAGGAGATCGGCCATAAACACCAATGTTCGGCCTTTGTATTGCAACTTGGGCAACATTTGCTTATCGGTATGGCCATCCACAGTAATAATATCGAAAGGCAACCTGTTCTCATTTTCCAGATTTACAAATGCTAACTGCCCCGACTCCTGCATGGGCAAAATGTTCTCGGTTAAAAAAGAGGCTTTTTCTCTGGGGTTAGGTTTGGTAGCCCATTGCCAATGGTTTTTATTGCTCCAATACGTAGCGCGGGCAAAGGCAGGAACCAGTTTTTCACCCTCTCTTTTTACACCTCCGCCACAGTGGTCGAAATGCAAGTGGGTAAGAAAGGCATCCGTTATATCCGATACATCTAACTCATTATCTTTTAACCCTTTAGTTAAGCTATCGTTACCGTGCAGGTAATAATGGCTAAAAAATTTATCCGATTGTTTATCTCCAATACCGCTATCAACAATGATGGCTCGGTTGCCCTCCTTAATAATAAGCGAACGCATTGCCCAGGTACACAGGTTATTTTCGTCAGCCGGGTTGGTACGGCTCCACAACGATTTAGGAACTACTCCAAACATGGCTCCCCCATCCAACTTAAAGAACCCCGTATTAATTAGTGCTACTTCCATTCTTAGTTTTTTATATAATAGCCAAATCCAAAAAAAGCATACACCCCGTTGAGGTACTGATCCTTACCCATACCTAACGAAATAGGGCCAATCATAGAATCGTAAGACGCTTTTAAACTAAAGCCCAGCCTGCGTGGGTAAGCACCAATATTTTCGAGGGTCATGCCGCTATCAACCCATTTCATAGGGTACTGGCTTTCCAGGTAATCCATTTTTCCGGTAAGGTAAATATCTTTTTTTAGCTCCCATTGCAATGCCAAACTAAAGGTAGCCAGGTTTAGGATATCGAACCGCTTGGCCGGGGTTGCCTGATAATTATGTACTACCAACCCCACGGGGCGCTCGCCCCCCAAAAAGGTGCGCAGAGGGTAGTCTTCCAGCCCCGTACCTCCACTACTCATTTTTAGGCTCAAGCCATATTGTAAGGATACTTTCGATGTAACAGGGATGGCATGAAATAAATCGAACGAAGAATAAACAAGTGTTTCGGGTACAAAACCAGCATCAACTTCGCCTTCCTGCACGGTGCTAATTTTAAGTAAATAATCTCGTTTGTAAATTACTCCGGCTACCATATTTGCCGCCAGGCCTTTGGTAGCAAAAAACGGCTTATTTAGTGTATTGGTTCTAAAGTAAGCAAAATTACCCCAGCCCGAAGTGCGGGCTTTGTCCAGCACAAAAGTAAAACCTAAAGCTGTAATAGAATCCGCCACAAAAGGTGTAATGCTGTGGTTCATATATTCTACTCCGGCTCCAAAAGTTACATTGCTACGGTAAGTGCCTTGTAG
>JALWRJ010000512.1 GCA_026994125.1 Cyclobacteriaceae bacterium
AAAGTATTACCTTTCTTATCTGTAGCTGTTCCAACATCAATAGTAGGATATGAACCTGTGTTAGGTGTTGGTTGATCATGTCCCCAATGAAATTCATCAATTTTAAATGTTTTTGTCTTTTCTACTGGTACATTCACTTTTTTTAGCCTTCTAATACGGGTAATTTGAATCCCAAACAGTCCGTTTTTGGTTGTGCCTTTGTATTTTCTTTTATGAATCGTTACCGACCATAAAAACAAGCTAAACGTTTTAGGTTTAGGACCGTTAACCTTAGTTTCACCTTCTTTTGAAGAGCTCTTATCACCTCCTTCGGTACTAGCTCCAGAAGGATCATACAACGCTATAGGATTATTATCTAATCCAATATAGGAAGATTGCCAAGGGAATTTATACGCCAAAGGATCCATTGTCAACCACCTTCCTAATCTTGGGTCGTATTGTCTAAATGGTGTGGTATAACTGTTTCCATTACCCTTCACTTCATCATCCTTCTCCATACCGTTGAAAGCATAGATGTAGGCTCTATATGCTCCGTGAGTAGTTTTATCAGAGGTCAGGCAATTTTTAAAGCTGTTTTTGTGCGGTTCAGTATTTCGACTTCGCTCAATACAAGTGTAATAATTGGTATGTAATTTTAGGCAACCCAAAGTTTTAATAAATTTCCTGCATAAAGGTATAAAAAAAAGAGCAAATTGCTCTTTTTCGTGAGTTGGTTCTGTGGGGTGTTGGTTTTATCGGTTTACGATATGCGTATAAATTTGGGTGCTGTCTAAGGTGCTATGACCTAAAAAACGACTGATATTTTCAATACTCATTCCGTTTTGTAGTAAATGGGTGGCTATTGAGTGGCGTAAAATATGGAGCGTTAGTTTTTTGCTTTGTATTTGCTCGTTTTGGGTGGTTTGTTGTAAGTGTTGCAGGCTTTTATTTAGTGTTCCTGTGGTGCTTAAAAATAGCCTTTTGTGTTTAATTTTCTGCAAGTTTCTAAAGTTGTAAATGTAATGTTGCAGGGCTTTGTAAACACTTTCATTCATTGGTACAATACGGTCTTTGTAGTTTTTTCCTTGCCTTACAAAAATGGTTCTTTTATCAAAATCAATATCTTTTATCGTTAAATTGTAGCCCTCTGTTCTGCGTAATCCACAAGCGTAATAAAGGGCAAAAATTAGTTTTAATTGCTCTTGCTTGGTTTCTCTTTTGGTGTAGCTTAGTTTAGGGTAAACATTGCAAATATTGGCTCTTAACTCCTTTATTTCTTGTTGTGTAAAGGGTTGTATTTGTTCTATTCGTTGGGTTTTATCTACGTGTAAACGGTAGTTGGTTGGTGTGGGTGCTGTGTTCATTCCTATTTGGTGCAGGAACTCCATCAGCTTATCAATAGCCATAAAATTATGGTTTAAATGCGATACACTTAATCCTGCTCCTTTGCGTTTATTGGGGCGTTTTTGCAGGTAATCAAAGTAATTTTGTAAGTGCTTTTGTTGTAGTTGGTTTATTTGGCTAATGCCTTGCGTTTGTAACCATTCAAAAAAATCTTTTACCCTAAATTTATAATCGTAAATCAAGCCGTTTGAGAAGCCCAAAGTATCTAACCAGTTGACGTATTCTTTTTGTATTACTGTAAAGTTTTGGTTCATTTAGAACGGATTAAATTTTGCAATATCTTCGGTTAAACTTTGTAAATCGTTGGGCAAATAGTTTTCTGTACTGCTTATGTATCTATGTCCTGCTAAGTATTGGGCTTTGCGTAAACCAACGGTTTTAATCCAATGGGTAATAATGGAAGCCCGTATTTGCTTAAAGTTTAAAAACTTGCTTTCAAGGGTTTTTACTTGCTTGCTTAGGTTCTTAATTACTCCCATTAAATCGGAGTTTTTTTTGTTGTTTACTTTGGTTCTGCCAACTTCGGGTAAGGGTAAAAAAAGTTGATTGGTTTCGGTATTTAGATACGCTAAAAACTGCGGTCTAATTTCGTTAAGGTAATGTATTAAAGTACCTATTTGAGAGGCGTTTAAAGGGATGTTTCTTTCATTGCTCTTTTTTGTTCCGGTTATTTTTACGGTGGCTTTGTTTAGGTCTAAATCTGCTAATGTCATGCGTTGCAGTTCTCTGGTGGTTAAGCCTTGATAAACCAAAAAAGAGAGCATTAAATAATTTCGTTCTTTGCTTAAAAAACTTTGTTTGCGTTGGTTTTTGGGTATGTGGTTATCGTTGTAATTTCTTACAAAATTGTGGTAGTAATCATCGGCAAGCTGTGTGAGTTCATCAAAAGAAAAAATATTGTAGAGCTTCCTTTTTTTTATGCCTCTTATCTTGATAAAATTGGTTGGATTGGTACTAATCTCATTATTTTTTAGCAAAAAATCAAAATAGTATCTAATGGCTAAAAGGGTATTTCTTCGGGTTATGTTTTCGTGATTTTTCTTGTTTTTTAAGTGTGCCAAATAGTTGATAATATCCTTTTTGGTACAGTTAATTGGTTCATTCCGATAGTTATCGGAATACCAGTTTAAAAAGCTGTTTACATAGCGGATATAAATGTTTTGGGTGGCTGTTGCTAAATTTTTGTTTTGCAAATATGTTTTAAAGTCTTTCATTTGTTGGTTTTTATGTCGTCCTACTGTTAAAGTCTTATTCGGCAAGGGTTGGAGAGTTGGACACCCCATTTTGGCTAACTGTCTTACTGTTCGTATTAGTGTTTAGCGTGTAGTAATACCTGCGGTTTTTCCATTCTCGGTTGAGTTTGCCTTGTTCCCAAAGGTCTTTTAAATAACGGGCTTCTATACATTGACTTCTTCCTGATAAAGCGGTAATATCTTCGGTAATGTATTCCCTGCCTTGTTGCTCGGCTTCGAGTTGTAAAAGCAGTTTAAAGGTGTGTTTTTCTTTGTCGTTTATTCGTATGCGTTTGTAATGTTTATCAAAAAATGTTGGTTTTTCTTTCTCCGTTTTGGGTGGTGTTTCTTTTACTGGTTCTGTGG
>JALWRJ010000513.1:0-1860 GCA_026994125.1 Cyclobacteriaceae bacterium
CCCCACTACATGCCAATACAGGTTGCCACTAGCATACGAACCTTGAAACAAGTATTTGTTGGGTTGCCCAATGCTGTTTAGTATTTCGGCATAGCCATATACAAACGTAGAGCTTAAATGTATATTCCAAAAATGTTGAAAACCAATATAGCCACCCCATACGGGCAGGGCTTCTAAGTTACCATTTAAGTCGGGTATGGCATCCCAGCCTGAGCCTCCAAACGAAACCAGGTAGCGAGATACTCCTTTACCCACCAAGCCTTGGGCTACCAGTTTATTGTTTTTGGTAAAATTATGACTCCCCGACAGGCTAATCCCATAGCCCGGTTCATATTTTATTTTGTTGGTAGCATCTTTATACTTTAAACTTCGATACACTACAGCTGCTTGAAAGTGGCCCGTTTGCCAACGCAATTCGTAATGCGAAACCAAATCGGGGATGTTTTGGTTGGCGGTTTGCAAGGTGCTATCTACAAAAAGATAACGGTTGTAATCGCCCGAGGGCAATTCTATCGAAAATAATATATCCTGGTTTTTAGAAGGCCGTATAAAATAAGCAATTTGCGGATTACGTACCCAGGCACCGGTGGCAGGGCCGTCAAAATCGGTAATGTTGGGCCAGGCTTCTTCATCGGTAAAACCGCTCCAGGTTTGACCTATCCTAAAATTTAAAAA
Organism: Cyclobacteriaceae bacterium; assembly: GCA_026994125.1. Lineage (GTDB taxonomy): Bacteria > Bacteroidota > Bacteroidia > Cytophagales > Cyclobacteriaceae > JAKISE01. The sequence continues at coordinate 676 of JALWRJ010000513.1, forward strand.
GCGGATATAGGCATGCCGTAGCCGCATACCTCCTCCATTATTTCCATAAAAATCGGTTTCTATGTACGAAATTATGTTGCCAAGCTTTTGCGTTTGAAAACTACTTCCAAATTTTAACCTTGTTTGGTACATATCCATGGTAAAATGGGGGTCGGGGGGGCTTCCATCGGTGGGTATGGAAGGTAAGTTGAGTGCAGCTGTAGTTGATATGCCCTGTGCATCAAAAATGCCATTCATTTTAAGCCAAGCCGTAAAATACATGGATTTTTTTGGCATGCCATTGAGGGTATCCTTAGATTGTAACGATAGTAATTGCCCATTCGCTATGTTAACTAACAATGAAATTATGACTAATGCAAAGTATTTTTTCATCAAAAGCTAAATTACACCATGGTGCGCAGATTTCAATAAATCGTTTACAGTTTTTACCGGATTAAAGGTGGTTGCATCCACTTCAACAAATAAGGTTATCCAATCGGCCATGGCTCCATTCCATAAACCCGGATGTTCCAGCACTTTTATTTCCTGGGTATTCAGGGTTTTAGAAGTAATAAATGCTGTATTTTCATCGCGGTAGTCCATCAGGTTAAAGGGCTCGCCCAGGTAGTTGGTTAGGTAGCAAACCAAATCTACCGGATTAAAATGAGTAGCTTTGGCCAGGATGGCTTCCTGCTCGGGGTTTAACGTATCTACTTGTGCGGTTTCTACAATTTGCAAACTAATTTCGCCTTGGCTGTTTTCAACCCAAAACGGCCCACCACCTGGCTCTCCTTCGTTTTTAACCATACCACACACCCTGATGGGGCGGTTAAGCTTGTTTTTCCAAAAACTTGCTTGTTTTAATGTGTCCCATTGAGGGTAATCTTTGGGCCAATTAATGTGTAATTCCTTCCCTAACTTTTCTAAACTTGCTATGGCTATGTTATTGGCATCTAGTTTTTTTAAGGCTTCAAAAACTTTATCTTTAACGGATAGTAACAGCCCTCCTAGTGCTTTTTTATACCTCAAGGTAGCTCCTATGTGGTCGAGGTGCGTTACATTGTCAATATTTTTAATAAACACCATATCGGCTGGTAATTGTTGCAGGTTGTTGAGCAAGGCTCCGTGGCCTCCCGGGCGCAACAAAGGTTTTCCTTCGGGGGTTTGTACCAGGGAATTATCGTTAGTTAAACAAAGTGTGTTGGT
>JALWRJ010000513.1:1870-2980 GCA_026994125.1 Cyclobacteriaceae bacterium
TTGGTAGCAGGATCTTGGTTGGAGTATGCAATATGCAGCTGGATACCATAACTTTGTTCAAACCCCTGTTTTTGTGCTTGGGCAACTGCTTTAAAACCTTGAGCGTATGCAGGCGAAATGGTAAAATGAATAGCAGCCTGGCCGGCTTGGGCGGCATACATGGCGGCTTCTACCCAATGTTCTTCAAAGGCTGTTTTACTGTAGGTTCCATAGCTATGAAAAGGAATTAACCCCTTTGGAGTAGTGCCATAGCCTAGTTCCCGGAGTAGGTAACTTAGTTTTTCAACATCGTTTAGGGTAGTGGGCACCAGGTGGGCAAAGGGAAGTTGGTTAAACTGCTCTAACAGGTGTGTTATAGCTGGGGTGGGTTGTTTGGAAGTTACAAATTGAGCTACTTCGCTAAACATGCGGGTGGCTGCACCCGAGGCGGGTACAAATTTAATTAACGATACTTCTTTTTTGTGTGTTAAGAAGTGCCGGATGTGCGCATCAATTTCTTCAGGGCTAAGTAGCCTAATTCCATCACCCGGGGTGGCAGGTTTGTGCAGCCGGCTATAGGTGGTGCCTTTTAGCAACTTGGCTATTTGCCTATCGGCTTCTATTTTGCTGATGCCCCATGTTTCCAGGTATTTATAGTGTTCGCTCGTAATCATGGTTTGTGTATGAACCGTGAAAGTAGAATAAATTTAGAACGTAGCCGAGGCTATGTCGTAAAAACTATTCAAATAGTTTCAAAATCCTGAATGGCGATACGAATGCTCTTGGGGATAGGGGTAGAGGTATTACCTTTTTTTAGAATACACACCTGGGTGCTTTGGGCTTTGGCGTAGCAAGTTTGTCCATCGGGCGATACCACTTCATAGTCCATTTTAAAACTTTTAGTACCCAACTGAGGGATGCGTACTTGTACTTCAACCAAATCGCCCGGTACAATTTGTTTTAAATACTCAATGCTAAATTGGGCTACCACATTGCTTACCTCTTTTAAGTTCCAGTTAATATGCCTAAAGTATTCCAGCCGCCCTAATTCAATAATGGTTACATACTGGGCACTATTTAAGTGACCCAACATGTCAAAATCAGAATACCGTAGCTGAATTGGCGTTTTAA
>JALWRJ010000514.1 GCA_026994125.1 Cyclobacteriaceae bacterium
GTCGTATTTATGATACCCTTTGGCTCGTTGCTCTTTTTTAGAAGCTACTTGTTGTTGCCAAATTTGATCAGATGTAAGTTCATCCTTAACAGCATTTTTTTGTTGATAAAAACTTGTATAAACCCCTGCCGAAGCGATGGCCAATACAAGTAAAACAGGTAATTTTCTTTTCATACAATACTAAAATCTTAAATTAAACTAAATTAATCTTGTAAAGATATTAAGGAGTAAATAAAAAACCGTCATAGTTTTTAGTAAATAACAATTTAATTTGCAGTATGTTCAAAGTTGCTGTTTTTAGAAAAGAGCATTTTAATGCTGCTCACCGTTTGTACAACCCTACCTGGTCGTTCGAAAAGAACGAACAAATTTTTGGCAAATGCAATAACAAGTTTTACCACGGGCATAATTATGAACTAATTGTGCGGCTTACGGGTTATCCTAACCCGGATACAGGTTTTGTGTATGATTTAAAAAAACTCAGTGATTTAATTCAGGAACATATACTTGAAAAATTTGATCATAAAAACTTAAACGAACAAGTGGCCGAGTTTAAAAACCTGATACCAACAGCCGAAAATATTTCAATGGTTATTTATAATATATTAAGGCCTTTGATTAGCGATACATTAGATTTGAGCATAACTTTATACGAAACACCGCGCAATTATGTCCAGTACCCTGCCTAAACCACCTCTCGATGAAATGGGAGACAGCCATGTAGCCTCATCGGCCGAAACACCCCTACGCAAGGATGCATTTGATACATCGAACACTGAGAAAATTGAAATTATTGCTGGCCACTTTAGGAGCATAATGGAAACCTTAGGCTTAGACTTAACCGATGATAGTTTGCGAGGCACACCGCTACGTGTGGCCAAAATGTACATTGAAGAAGTGTTTAGTGGGTTAGATCCGGCCAATAAACCATCGGCCACGCTCTTTGAAAACAAGTTTGAGTATAATGAAATGGTTGTTGAAAAAGATATAACTTTTTACTCGCATTGCGAACACCATTTTGTACCCATCATTGGCAAAGCCCATGTTGCTTACATCTCATCGGGTAAAGTGATTGGATTATCTAAAATAAACCGGATTGTACAATACTTTGCCAAAAGGCCCCAGGTACAAGAGCGCCTTACCGTACAAATAGCAGAGGATTTACAGAACACCCTACAAACCCATGATGTAGCCGTTGTAATGGATGCCGACCACCTTTGTGTTTCTTCGCGAGGAGTAAGCGATACTAATAGCAAAACAGGAACGGCTTATTTTGGAGGTAAGTTTAAAGAAGCTCAAACTAAATCGGAGTTTTTAAATTATATTAATAGTGGAACTTCTGAAAAATAGCACATTCGTACATGTTTTAATCTTTAGCTAATTTTTTAGCCAATCTGTTCCTTTTAAACTATGTTCTAATATCTTTGCACAGTTTTTCAAAAACGTGTAAAAAATTAATATGAACAACATTATCTATTTAATTCCAGCATTAGGTGCGGTAGCCATTATCGTAATGATGCTAAAAAGCGCTTGGGTAAGCAAGCAAGATGCCGGTGATGATAACATGAAAGAACTGGCCAAACATATTGCCGATGGTGCCATGGCTTTTTTAAAAGCCGAGTGGAAAGTGCTTACGTACTTTGCCATTATTACCGGCCTTTTATTGGGCTATTCCGGTACGCTGGTAGAAGATTCCAGCCCACTTATTGCCATTTCCTTCTTTGTAGGAGCCATTCTTTCGGCATTTGCAGGCTATTTGGGAATGAACATTGCCACCAAAGCCAATGTGCGTACCACCCAAGCAGCTCGAACCAGTTTAAAACACGCCTTAAAAGTATCGTTTAACGGGGGTTCCGTTATGGGCTTGGGAGTAGCCGGCTTAGCCATAATAGGCTTAGGCAGTGTATTTATTGTATTATTGCAAATTTTTGTACCCCAAGGGGTTGCCGCAACCGGCATCGAAATGAAAACAGCCATTGAAGTATTGGCAGGTTTCTCGTTGGGAGCCGAATCTATCGCTCTATTTGCTCGTGTAGGTGGTGGTATTTACACTAAGGCTGCCGATGTAGGAGCCGACCTGGTAGGAAAAGTGGAAGCAGGAATTCCTGAAGACGACCCACGTAACCCGGCCACTATTGCCGATAATGTGGGCGACAATGTAGGCGATGTAGCCGGGATGGGTGCTGATTTGTTTGGTTCGTATGTGGCCACCATTTTAGCTACCATGGTATTAGGACAGGAAATAACCTCTGCCGATGCTTTTGGGGGAATGGCTCCTATGCTCCTACCCATGATAATTGCTGGTGTAGGCATTATTGCTTCTATTATAGGTATGGCGCTGGTTCGTATTTCTTCGGATGAAGGCTCCGTTCAAAAAGCACTAAATGTTGGTAACTGGACATCCATTTTATTAGTAGTTGCAGCCTCCTACCCATTAGTTATGTATATCTTACCCGAATCGCTCAGCATCAGAGGGTTTGCCTTTTCTAATTTAGATGTGTTTTGGGCGATAGTAGTAGGCTCTATTGTAGGCGCTTTAATGAGTATGATAACCGAATACTATACAGCCATGGGTAAAAAACCGGTTAATTCTATTGTGCAACAATCTGCCACCGGGCACGCCACCAACATCATTGGAGGCCTATCGGTGGGTATGGAATCTACCGTAATTCCCATTATTGTATTGGCGGCAGGTATTTTTACTTCGCATCATTTTGCCGGCTTATACGGAGTAGCCATTGCTGCGGCCGGCATGATGGCCACCACGGCTATGCAGTTGGCCATCGATGCCTTTGGCCCCATTGCCGATAATGCAGGGGGAATTGCCGAAATGAGTGAATTACCCAAAGAAGTACGCGGACGCACCGATATTTTGGATGCAGTAGGTAACACCACTGCTGCTACCGGTAAAGGTTTTGCTATTGCTTCTGCCGCACTTACTGCGCTGGCTCTATTTGCTGCCTTTGTGGGC
>JALWRJ010000515.1:0-1262 GCA_026994125.1 Cyclobacteriaceae bacterium
AGCGTATAAACATTCATATTCTTCGTCAAGTTCGTCTAAAAACAAAATAGCTGTAATTATTGCCGAGGGCGAAATTGTTGATGGTAAAGGAGAAAAGGGGCAGATTGGTTCGGATACCTTTACCAGGGAAATTCGCAAGGCTCGCGAAAATAAACGAATTAAAGCCATTGTTTTGCGTGTAAATTCGCCCGGGGGCAGCGCGTTAGCCTCGGATGTAATTTGGCGCGAAATTGTAAAAACCCGTGAAGTAAAGCCGGTAATAGCCTCATTTGCCAACTATGCTGCTTCGGGCGGCTATTACATTAGCATGGCGGCCGATACCATTGTGGCACAGCCCAATACCATTACCGGTTCTATTGGTATTTTTGGGGTGGTGTTTAATATGGGCGATTTTATGGCCAATAAGTTAGGCATTACTACCGATGGGGTAACTACGGGTAATTTTTCGGATATAATGACCAGCTCCAGGGCGCTTACCGATGCCGAAAAACATATTATTCAAACCAGTGTGGAAGAGGGTTATGAGCTGTTTACATCAAAGGCTGCTAAGGGCCGTAACATGAATATAAACGACTTAAAGGCCATTGCTTCGGGTCGAGTTTGGACAGGCACACAGGCCAAGGAAAATGGGTTGGTTGATGTGTTAGGCGATTTGGACGATGCCATTAAAATTGCGGCCGAAAAAGCAGGGGTGGCCAATGATTTTAAAGTGCGCTATTACCCCAAACAAAAAACAGCGTTGGAAGAAATTTTGGAAGAGTTGGAAGGGGATGCGCAGGCCCGTGTGCTTAAAATAAAATTAGGCGATATGTACCCCTATGCGGCTATGTTAGAGCAGGTTAAAACCATGCGTGGCTTGCAGGCTCGTATGTTGTTTGAGCCCGAATTTCATTAAATAACCCTTGCCTCAAAATGAAAAAAGTGTATTACCTAAGCACCTGCAATACCTCAAAGCGCATTATTAAGGAATTGGGTTTGCAAGCATTGGGTTTCGAAATGCAGGATATAAAATCGGAACCCATTACCCCTGCCCAAATAGATGAAATGAAAAACTTGGCGGGCAGCTATGAGCAACTGTTTTCGAGGGTGGCACGCAAGTATAAAGAGCTTAATTTAAAAGACCGCCAGCTAACCGAGAATGAATACAGAGACTTTATATTAAGCGAATATACTTTTTTAAAACGGCCTGTAATAATAGCAGATAACCACATATTTGTTGGTAATGCTAAAAAAACAGTGCTTGCTGCATCTGCCTTTTTAAA
>JALWRJ010000515.1:1272-2967 GCA_026994125.1 Cyclobacteriaceae bacterium
TGCCGACCAAATAACGCGTATTATTGAGTTGGAGCTTACCGATGGAATGCCCACCAAAACCATTTACAGGAAAGCTTCCAAATTGCTTCAAAAGCACCAGCGAGGTGCCGGAGTTAAATACCGTTTAAAACAGGCAATGATGGAATTAGGCCCTTCGGGTTATCCTTTCGAAAAATTTGTAGCCGAACTCTTTAAACAACGAGGTTTTCAGGTTGAAGTAGGCGTGATGTTGCAAGGTTTTTCGGTTATGCACGAGGTAGATGTAGTAGCACAAAATGCCGATAAATTTTATGTGGTGGAGTGCAAGTTTCATAATAACCAGGCAACTAAGAGTGATGTGAAAGTACCTATGTACATCCATTCGCGTGTAAACGATTTGTATAAAGTGCTAAAAGACAACGAAGCTAAGGGTAAAAAGCAATATGTAGGCTGGGTGGTAACCAATACCCGGTTTACCTCCGATGCCATTAAATTTGGCAAAGATTATGGGCTGGCCATGTTAAGTTGGGATTATCCCGAAACCGGTGGGTTACGTGATTGGATTCAACTGGAAGGACTGCACCCTATTACCAGCTTGGCTTCGCTTACTAAAAAAGAGAAAAGGTTGCTGTTAAGTAAAGGGGTAGTGCGCTGCAAACAAATTTACCAACAGCCCGAGTTACTAAACGACCCCGCCATTCATATACGTAATAAGCGGGCAGCTTTAAAAGAGTTAAATGCCTTATTTGGGTAGGGTTTAAGTGGGGGTGCAAACTTTCTAAAAAAGCACAAAACCCAGCAGAAATGCCGGGCTTTGTAACCGTTGTTAATTTGGTTAGTGGAGATGCCAATAATTTATTAAAGCGTAATGCCAAATCGTATGCCTTGCAAGTCGGGGCCACCGGAGTTGTCCTGAAACATTTTATTCAGATCGTACTCAATAAAAATATCAGCTCCCCATAACCCTATTTGCCCACGTACCCCGTACCGGATGTCGTTCAGCAAGAAATTAGAGGTGTTTTTATCTTTTTTCTTATCTCCGTTTTCCTTATAAATATATTTGGTGCGACTCCAAATGCGGTAGCCTATATACGGGCCTACACCAATTCTAAAACCTTTATCCAGGTTGTTCCACAGCCGCCAGCCATCGCGGTGTTTGCTGCCCAGTGCTAACATGGGTATAGCTTTTGCCTGTATATGCCAGGTAGCTAATTTACTTTTTTGATGAGCAACATTAGTGGCGTCTTCAGAAAAAACCACGCCCGTGGGTGTTTTGTTAAGGCGAGTTTTGGGGTTGTCAAACCGATGCACATTCAAGGCGAAATTTGCTCCCATATCTATAAAAAAGTCTCCAACTAAATGGCTCCTATAGGTGGGGCCAAACGTCCAATACCACGAGCCAATAGGGTTTAAAGCATACAGCTCGTTGCCGCTGGGAAACTTACCTTGCTCAATAAAATTGTTTAGTCCCATATCAATGTTAAAATAAAACCGGCTGTTGGGCGAGTGAATTTTATATTCACTTGTGCGTTCTTTTTCCCATTCTTTTTCCCAGTCATAGTCTTCATGGCGGGGTTCTACCCGGGTTATAATAATGGTTGTGTCCTTTAAGTACCGGTTGCCATCGGGGTCTTCAATGGTTAGTACCTGGGTAGAGTCGTCCATTTCGTCTATGCCCATGTTTAAATCGTGCAACATCTGGTTGATGTCGTACTG
>JALWRJ010000516.1 GCA_026994125.1 Cyclobacteriaceae bacterium
TTAGTAAGGCTTTATAAATTGTTTTGTAAATACTAAATTAGGCTAAAAATTACATATTTAAATATCTACTAAAAAATTAGTTTTAGAATAGTTGATGGGTGGGCGTATAGCTTATGAACTAGTGGAAAAAAAGATAGCCTATAAAGATGGCTGCAATAATGCCCACGGCATCGGCCATTAAGCCTGCGGCCACGGCATAGCGAGTTTTACGAATGCTCACGGCACCAAAATAAACGGCTATTACGTACAAAGTAGTTTCGGTGGTGCCTTGCATTACGCTGCTCAGGCGACCTGCAAAAGAATCTACCCCAAAAGTATTTATGGTTTCTACCATCATACCACGCGCACCACTACCACTTAATGGTCGCATAAAAGCAGTGGGCAAGGCATCTACAAAATCGGGGTTGAGGCCTGTTTGCAATACCAGCCATTTTACGCCATCTACCAAATAGTTTAATGCACCCGAAGCCCGAAACACGCCAATGGCTACCAGCATGGCTACCAGGTAGGGTATTATTTTAATGGCAATGCTAAAGCCTTCTTTGGCGCCATCAATAAACGATTCGTACACGTTTACCTTATTATAAAGCGCCAATAGAATAAAAAAGATGATGGTGGAAAAAAGGATAAGATTGCTGGCTACGGAAGATATTATTTGAATTTCCTCTTTGGGTAAACCCATAAAATACCAAATTAGCATGCCTATAAAAAAGGTAAGTGTACCCAGGTAGCCTAATATAACCTTATTAAACAGATTGATACGCTGGTATAGTGCTACTATGATAATACCGGCTAAACTGGCAAAATAGGTAGCCAACAAGGTGGGTATAAAAATATCGGACGGGTCGGCAGCGCCTAATTGCGCTCTGATAACCATTACATTAATGGGTAAAATGGTAAGCCCGGAGGTATTAAGCACCAAAAACATAATTTGGGCATTTGAGGCTGTATCTTTGTTGGTGTTATGCAATTGCATCTCTTCCATGGCTTTAAGTCCCAGGGGAGTAGCTGCATTGTCAAGCCCCATCATATTGGCCGAAACATTCATTATCATAGGCCCAAAGGCCTGGCTATCGGGGGGCAAGTCGGGGAAAAGTTTACGCAATAAAGGCCCTGTAAGTTTGTAAAATAGCTTTACAATGCCCCCATTCTCGCCAATTTTCATAATGCCCAGCCACAGGGTCATGGCTCCGGTTAGCCCTAGCGATATATCGAAACCGGTTTTTGCCATTTCAATGGTTTTATTAAACATTTCAGGAAAAATACTTACATCGGCAAAAAAGATTAGCCTGATAAGCCCAATAACAAAGGCAATGAGAAAGAAGCCTATCCAAATATAATTTAAAACCATACGTAGTTAATAAACAGCACCAGCAATGGTACATTAATTATTGAGTAAATGCAAGGTATGGCAGGCTACTAATCCGGCTGTTTCGGTGCGCAGCCGGTTGGAGCCCAGGCTAACTTTGGTAAAGCCTTTGTGCAAGGCTAATGTTAATTCTTGGCTGTTAAAATCTCCTTCGGGCCCAATAAGCACGAGTGAGTTTTCGTTGGGTTGGGCTGCTTTTTGCAAAAGCATAGGGTTGTCGAAATCTACATAGGCAATGTATTTATGTTGCCTGGCAGGAACATGGCTAATGAGGCTTTCCAGGTTTTGATACAGGTTAATGGTGGGTAATTGGTACTTTAACGATTGTTTCATGGCTGCAATGGCCTTTTTTTGCATGCGATCCAAATTAATTTGTTTCCGTTCGGAGTGCCTGCCAAAAAAGAAACTTATTTCATCTACACCAATTTCTATTGCTTTTTCTACAAACCACTCGGTGCGTTCAATTTGTTTGGTAGGGGCAATGCCCACGTGGATATAGTAGGGTAGGTCGCTTTTGCGTTTATGGTCTATAATATCAAACCGGGTTTTTTTTGGGTTAGCTTCGGTAATTCTCACATTAAATAAGGCGCCAAATCCATCAACCACCTGCAGGGTGTCGCCTACCTGGTGCCTAAGTACTTTTATGCAATGCTTCGATTCTTCTTCGGTTAGGTACTGAGCACCCTGCCTGATTTCGGGTTGGTAGAATAGCTGCATTACTCGCTGGCTTGTAGTTGTTTAACCAGCTTAATATATGCTTGTTCAGCCTCGGTAGCCGGCATGCCTTTTAAGTTTTGCCAGGCATCGTATTTGGCAGCACCTTTAAAATCGAACCCAACGGGGCGCTCACCACTTATATCACCTTCGGTGGCTTGCTTATAGAGGCTGTATAGCTTCAATAAATCTTCGTTGGAAGGTCGTTTTGTAAGTGTTTTGGCCTGGGTTACAGCTTGTTCAAATTCCTGGGTCATAATATGGGTATGAAAGGTTTAAAAAAAAGTTGTTGAGGAACTTGCCCCTCAACAACTTAAAGTGAATAATTGGTTTTACAAGGTTTATCTTTTATTGGCCGGTACGTAATCGCGGGCAGCACTACCTACGTACACTTGGCGTGGGCGCCCAATGGGTTCGCCATTTTCGCGCATTTCCTTCCATTGTGCAATCCAGCCGGGCAACCTGCCTAAGGCAAACATAACTGTAAACATTTCGGTAGGAATACCCAAAGCACGGTAAATAATACCCGAATAAAAATCTACATTGGGGTAGAGCTTACGTTCTACAAAATAGGGGTCTTTTAAGGCTACTTCTTCCAGCCCTTTAGCTACATCCAAAATAGGATCGGTAACGCCTAATTGGCCTAGTACATCATCGGCTGCCTTTTTAATAATTTTAGCACGAGGGTCAAAGTTTTTATACACCCTATGACCAAAGCCCATTAATCGGAACGGGTCGTTTTTATCCTTGGCTTTATCCATCCACTTGGCGGTATCTCCTCCATCGGCCTGGATACGCTCAAGCATTTCGATAACTGCCTGGTTTGCGCCACCATGTAGAGGCCCCCACAAGGCACTTACTCCGGCCGATATGGAAG
>JALWRJ010000517.1 GCA_026994125.1 Cyclobacteriaceae bacterium
CTATGTGTAGCGAAGACGGGAGTTGAACCCGTGACCTCAGGGTTATGAATCCTGCGCTCTAACCAACTGAGCTACCTCGCCATTATAAATTTAGCGCCTAACCATCCCGATCTATCGGGAGGGCTACCTCGCCAAATAGCTTATTTTGACCTGCTGTCAAAAGCGAGTGCAAATGTACTAAGAACAACTTCAAAATAACAAAACCATATTAAAATTACTGTAAAAAAAATGCACGGCAAACCGTATGCCATAACCGAACCTAATATTTTGCAAATTTAACAGGATGGAGTAACTTTACTGCCTATGGATGCAGTGCTTCGAAAAAAAATAAATATTTTAATACATTTAGCAGGTGCCGATGGGCATTTTGATGATAGCGAGCGTGCTTTTATTTATAATATTTGTTTACGCCACGGAGTTGACTTGGATACAATTGGAGATTTAATTGCTGACCCTGAGCCCATTGGTTCGTTAGGGGCTTTGTCGCATGCTACCGCAGTTGATTACCTTACCGAAAGCATTTTGCTAATGCTGGTAGATGGCAAAGTACTGCCCAGCGAGGTGCTTTTTTGCCAGGATATGGGATTGAGATTGGGTTTTCCTAAAGTAGCTGTAGATAATTTAATTGATGAAATTAAAGAAGATTTTGATATTTCGTATGACGAACTGCACCAGTTAGTAGCCGATTTACCGCACCCCAGCAAATCTACTGCATAGGTAAAATACCTATTTTTTGCATTTTATAGTTATTCCTTGTATTTTTTATCGTAGGTAGCGTACCTTTGAAGTGTAAGTTTTTCATACAGGTTTTGGTTAGAGGGCTCGGTTTTTTGCCGGGTCCTCTTTTTTTTTGTCCTTACAAAAAAAATGTGTACAGCACCAAAAAGTAGGTTGCTTTATTAAAAATAATTGAACATCAGTAGTTTACGAAGGTTTTAATAATCCTTGGGTTCGGGTTTAAAAAAAGGTTCTTCCCGGTTTTCGATTACTAAAATGTATTCGCCCGGTTTTAAATCCTCGACATAAATATCCAGTGCATAGCCTTTTTTATAAATTTTACCTTCAGCATCTTTAATAACATAGTCGGTAGCTTTGGAGAGCGAAATAAGTTCATCAACATCATCTACCGGGTAAAACGAAATGGGGTCGGCAGCCGAATAAAACTCGAAAACAGGACTGTACACCTCTTGATTTTTAGCCACATAATGTATCCTAAACTCATTTTGTCCGGCATAGTGTACCACACCCACACTGTACTGGTTGGTATCTATATCGCCTTTAGCTTTAATTTTTTTTATTGGTTTCCAACCAGATAAAAACATTTTTTCCAGTTCAAAATAGGCCTCTTTGTCTTCCTCACCGGTAGTTATCCAACTTACGGCTGCATTATCGGCCATGGGTTGTATTAGTTTAAAACCACTGCCTTGTTTTAGCACTCTTGGATTTAAAATTTTAGGAAGGCATTCGTCATAATGAAAAACAAGGATGTTTACCGAGTCGTTAAGTGACAGGTGGCTTAAATCAACCGTTAAGGCCGATGAAGCAGGGGAGGAGATAACGGTGTGCCCATTTAGCACTACCGATTGCACGCAAAACATATTGCGTTGGCTGTTGTAGGGGTTTTGGATATATACATTTTTACCCCGATACACGCCTTTTACTTTTAAGGGCTGTGCGTAGCTGCTTAGCGATAACAAAAGGGCTATGTAAATAATACTTTTATTCAAACCTTAACGATTCTATAGGGTCTAACCGGGCAGCTTTTTTGGCCGGGTAATAGCCCGAACCAATGCCCACAATAATACCTATAACAAACGATACCAACATCCATACCCAGGGCACTACAAAAGGAGCATCCATAAAATGGGTAACTAAATTTCCCAGGCTCATGCCTAAAATAATACCTGCAATACCCCCCATTTGGGTTACTACAATTGATTCTATTAAAAACTGCTGCCTAATGCGAGCAGGAGTGGCTCCCAATGCTTTGCGAATACCAATTTCGCGGGTACGCTCGGTTACCGATACCATCATAATGTTCATTAGCCCAATGGAAGCCCCCAGCAAGGTAATAATTCCAATGCCAAAACCTCCAAAGCGTAAATAACCCGAAATATCGTTTAATTTTTCGGCCAGCGATTCACTGCGTTCAATAATAAACGATTCGGGGTCGCCTATGCGGTCGTGCCTGATTACACGCATCAAACCTCTTGCTTCACCCATGGCCTGGTCCATTGAAAAGGTGTTATCTACCAGCACGTCAATATCAATGGTAAGGCTACGGCCCGCTGCCAGTGCCCGGGCACTATTTAGTGGCACAATTACCCGGTCGTCCGAACTGCCTCCATCCATAGCTCCTTGTTCACTAAGTACCCCTATTACCCTAAAACGGGTACCCCAAACTGAAATTTCATCGCCAATGGGGTTTTCTTTTTTGTCAAATAATTTTTTGGTTATACCTTGGCCAATAATGGCCACATTCGAACCATACTTAACTTCAATTTCAGAAAAGTTTCTACCATCTTCAATATCAAGCCCTTCCTGGTAAATATAATTTTCGTTACCTCCTAAAACCGAAATATTAGGGTTGGTTTTTTTAGAAAGTCGTTTTACTTCGGCCACTTGTGTAACAAAGGCCGAAAGGCTAACCTGCGCATTCGATTTATATTTTTCGGCAAATCGTTGAGCTTCTTTGTATGTAATGGGTGGGTACACCCTTTTAAACCTGCCTCGCTGCCTCCCGCGAGAACGCTTTACAGATATGTTAAATGAGTTAGCGCCCAAACTCGAAAAACTATCGGTAATAGAAGCCTGAATGCCATCGATGGCCGTTAAAATACCAACCAACGAGGATATGCCTATGGCAACAATAAGTGCTGTGAGTACACTACGCAGCATATTGGCATTTATCGACCTGATTCCTTCTTTAATATTTTCGATTAAGTTCATTTGACCTGT
>JALWRJ010000518.1 GCA_026994125.1 Cyclobacteriaceae bacterium
AAGTTAAACCGTTCGTCACTTTTTTGGGAAAACAAATAAAATGTTGCCGCCATAAGCACAAGCCTGCTCGTCCATAGCACAATGACCAGCACTAAAGCCATTGAGTTAGCTAGTAACCAGGGCAACATAAGCCAGGCCAAAATCCACGATACAGAAAATAACCCAAGCGCCCATTTACTAAGCTGGCTATACAAAGTACCTGCTGCTAAATGCCTTGTTTTTTGCCTTAAATAGGCTTTAATACTGGATTTAGGAAGGCTAAGGGTGTTGGCCTGGCTGCCAAGCACCCAGCGGGTATTGCTTTGAGTGGCATATTTATTTACCCATAAATCGTCATCTCCTCCTTGCACATGCTGAAACCCCAGAAACCCTTTATTGGCCATAAATAATGCTTTGGAATAACTTAAATTACGGCCAACACCCATGTAAGGATTGCCTAATGCCGCAGCCCCCAGGTACTGAATGCCGGTTAGTATGGTTTCGAACCTAATAAAATAATTAAGCAATCCAGGCTGCTGCTGGTAGGCCGAATAGCCCAATACCACCTGGGTGCGGGTGTCCCAGGCTCCGGCAAAGCAGGCCAACCATTGGGGCGATGTGGGCATACAATCGGCATCGGTAAACACAAGTTGGTTAAAACCGGCTGCTTTAATGCCCAGGGTTAAGGCGTATTTTTTGGCGTTTACATGGTTGGGCAGGGTATCAATATGTAGCACTTTTAATCTTGGATGCTTAGCTTGTTGCGATTGCAGAAAATCGAAACTGCCATCGGTAGAGCGGTCGTTTACTATAATAACCTCAAATGTTGAATATTGCTGACCCAGCAAAGCCGGAATAAGTTTTTGCAGGTTAGTTAGCTCGTTTCGTGCAGCCACTACCACCGAAATACCTTCGCCCTGCCGGGGAGTGGGAGGTTTAATTTTTACGATGCCGGCCAGCCATACCAGCCAATAAATAAGTTGAACAGCCAGTGCAACATAAAACAGAATTTCAGGTAGCGTTATCATATAAATTAGCAAAAGCGACAAATATAGAGAATAATCATAGGCCAATAGCCAAACTCCTAAGCAACAATCCTTATTTTTGCCGTCAATTTTAAGCCTATGAAGTTTAGTTTACAAAGCAAAGATGCAAAATCAGGTGCCCGTGCAGGAGTTATTACCACCAACCACGGCAACATTGAAACCCCTATTTTTATGCCTGTAGGTACAGCAGGCTCGGTAAAGGCAGTGCATCAACGCGAACTAAATGAAGATATTAAGGCTCAAATTATTTTGGGCAATACCTACCATTTGTATTTGCGGCCCGGGCTCGATATTATACAAGGAGCCGGGGGGTTGCATCAATTTAATGGCTGGAACAAACCTATCCTTACCGATAGCGGAGGCTACCAGGTTTATTCGCTGGCCGACAACCGCAAAATAGTAGAACAAGGTGTAACCTTTAAATCGCATGTTGATGGCTCTACACACCAATTTTCGCCCGAGCGGGTCATTGACATTCAGCGAATAATTGGAGCCGATATAATGATGGCTTTTGATGAGTGCACACCCTACCCGTGCGATTACCACTATGCCGAACGTTCTATGCACCTAACCCACCGTTGGCTCGAGCGTTGCATTACCCATTTCGATGCCACCGAACCCTTATACGGGCATAGCCAAACTCTTTTCCCAATTGTGCAGGGCAGTACATTTAAAGATTTACGCATGCAATCGGCCGAATTTATTGCCCGGCAAAACCGCGATGGCAATGCCATTGGAGGCCTTTCGGTTGGAGAGCCTGCCGAAGAAATGTATGCCATGACCGACCTGGTATGCCAAATATTACCTGCAGATAAACCCCGCTACCTGATGGGGGTAGGCACTCCGGCCAATATTTTAGAATCTATTAAGCTGGGAGTTGATATGTTCGATTGTGTAATGCCCACCCGCAATGCGCGCAATGGCATGTTATTTACTTCGGAAGGCATTATTAATATTAAAAACGAAAAATGGAAAGACGATTTTTCGCCTATTGATACACAACTGGGAGGATATGTAGATACCACCTATAGCAAAGCTTATTTAAGGCATTTAATTACTTCTAAAGAAATGCTTGGAGCTCAAATTGCAAGCATCCATAATTTAAGTTTTTATTTGTGGCTGGTAAAAGAAGCCCGCCAACAAATTATAAATGGTACGTTTTCTGCTTGGGTAGAACCCATGATAACCCGTGTCTCCACCAGACTTTAAATCCGGTTAATAGTTCTATATTTTGAAAATCCTCGACCGCTATATTACCAAAAAACTCCTTACCACCTTTTTGTTTGTGGTGTTTATTATAGTGGCCATTATAGTGGTAATAGATATTACCGAAAAAATTGATGATTTTAATAAGCCGGAAGTACCCATGGATAGAATATGGCAATATTATGCCGATTTTATTCCCTGGATTGCCAACCTTATTTCGCCTATAACGGTTTTTATAGCTACTGTATTTGTAACAGCCAACATGGCTTCGCATACCGAAATAGTTTCTATTTTGGCTAGTGGCATTTCGTTTAAGCGTATGCTTTATCCTTATTTTTTAACCGCACTTATTATTGCTATTATTAGTTTTTACTTTAATGGTTGGGTTATCCCCGATGCCAATAAAAGCCGTAGGTCGTTCGAAATTGAATTTATTGAAGGTAAGTATTATTTCTCAAAAACAGATTTTCATGTACAGGCCAGCCCAACAGAGTATTTATACCTGGAAAGGTTCGATAACAACCGTAACATTGGGCATAAATTTACCTTAGAACGTATCGTGCAGGATACCTTGCGCGAAAAACTTTCGGCCAACCAAATTGAGTGGAACGATTCCACCAAAAAATGGAAGTTAAAGCGTTGGCAACGAAGAGTTATTTTACCTAAAGGCGAACTGGTAACTTATGGTGCAGTGATGGATTCTTCACTGGTTATTATCCCCAAGGATTTTCAAAGCCAACACCGGTTATGGGAAACCCTTACCCTGCCCGAACTCGATGAAAAAATAAATGAAATAAGTAGCCGAGGACTGGAAGGAGCCAAAGTGTATAAAGTTGAAAAATATTTTAGATACACCATGCCGTTTACGGTTTTTGTATTGGTTTTTATCGGGGTTATAGTTTCCTCGCGTAAAAGCCGGGGGGGTACCGGGCTGCAAATAGCTGTTGGGTTTATCATTTCATTCATCTTTATCATTTTTGTAATTACCAGCCGGGGTTTTGCCGAAGGCGGCATTATTCCTCCAATTATTGCCGTTTGGATCCCCAATGTGGTATTTTCGGTGGTAGGTATGTTTATGTATAAATATGTACCTCGCTAATGTTAGCTCGTAAGCCTTATTTACATTTACACTTGCTCGTAGTACTGTGGGGGTTTACCGCTATTTTGGGTTTGCTTATACAATTGCCCTTTGCACAAGTAGTATTTTACCGCACATTGCTTTCTTTTTTGGCTTTTATACCTGTACTGCTATGGGCAGGTGTATCGTTTAATGTGGAGCCAAAAGTTGGAACTAAGTTTATCCTTATGGGTATAATTATTAGTTTTCATTGGTTGTTGTTTTTTGGTGCGGCCAGGTATGCCAACGCTTCGGTTAGCCTTATTGGGCTGGCTACTACTTCGCTATGGACAGCCCTGCTGGAGCCCATTGCACGGAAACAACGAATAAGCAAACTCGAAGTATTCTTTGGCTTGGTTATTATTTCGGGTATTTACATTATTTATGCCGATGATTTTACCTACGGCTTGGGGCTTTTTATGTCTATTGGTTCTGCCTTTTTTGCCGCTTTGTTTTCGGTGGCTAATTCGTTGTTTGTAAAAAAACACCATCCGTTACAAATTACTTTTTTCGAAACAGGTGGGGCATTTTTAGGAAGCATTCCTTTTGTAATTTGGCATGGTTTTAATAGCGGTGAGCACCTTAGAGTACCCAGCTTATCCGATGGAGGCTACCTGCTTATTTTGGCCTTAATATGCACGGTGTATGCCAATGCCAGTTGGGTGTATATTTTAAAAAAAATATCGGCTTTTGCCGCCAACCTGGTTATTAACCTGGAACCCATATACGGCATTATACTGGCCTTGCTAATTTTTGGAAAATCCGAAGAAATGAACCCCGGATTTTATACCGGTGGGGCTATCATTATTGCCACCATTTTTACCTACCCGGTGGTTGCTCGCAGGTTTAAAGGTGGTTTAAAATAGAGCTTGCTGAAAAACGTCTTGCTTATTTACTATCAGTTTGTTAACTTCAAATTTAGGGATTAAACTAGTCGCAAGCCCTAAAATAAAGGTTACTCTATTTTTATCCCGGTAAACCACAACCTAAAACTGCCATCGGCTGATAAATGGTTGGTGGCTATTTTCAGCCCTTCCAGGTCTATTTCGTCTTGCCAGGTAGTGCTTAACGAAGGTTTTGGAGTATTGCCCTTACGGAAACTCCATTCCAAAATGGTAAAATCTTTGGTAATGTAAAAATCGTACGCATCCCCCGGAGTATAACCATCGGTAGTATTGTACACAATGGTTAGTTTTTGAGTGGTTTGTTTGCTTAAAGGAGCCTGCGCCTCTTGTTGTAATGTTGCATTAAAGCCGGTATCCCAGGCTAACTGAAACGGGAATAATAGCCAATATTTATCGTTAATAAACTTATGATCGGCTATTTCCTGGCCTTTTTGCAATGTCCGGTGGTTAAACTGTAAGGTATCTTCTTTTTCGATTAGGGTAACCTGCCCCGAAGCCGGATGCCATTGCCAGCTACGCGACACCTGAATTTCGCCCTTTTGTACATTAAATGTGTAGTAAAAAGTTTTATTCGCATTAAAATGAGCCAATCCATAACGGTCGGCTATGTGCTTAATTAATTTTTCTTCTTTGCTTAGGGGTAGCCTTACCGGGTAATCTACTATAAGCGTGGCATTGTGGCTGTATTGCTCAATACTCATTCCTTGCAATTCCAGGCCTTGCTGTTGGGCAAACTCATGTGCTATTTTATCTAGTTTTACCGGTGTGGGCATTATCATTGGCCGTATGTTAACCACCAATCTTATAGCCTTTTGGGCTTCAATAATGCGTTTTTCAGCCCTATTAGAAATAGATACAGCCTCTTTATAAGACAGCCCTACAAAATTATCTACCAACCCTATAGCTTCGTTGGCTTCGTTTTTATAGTTTACAATAAGTAACTTGGATCCGGGGTGCTTGGTTTGTTGCTCACGTAGGCTATCCACCAAGTGGGTTAGTGTTTGGCTTTTATAGCTTCCCCGGTATGGTTGGCCGGCAATCAAATAGTTGTTTACCTCAACCAGCTCTGGTTTTATTTCATCAAAACCACCTAAACTGTAATTTATAACTACCCCCGCTATAATTACAAGAGCAGCAATTAAAAGATTTCGTTTCATAAATTAAAGTTACAACTTAAAAAACATACCTAATACCAATGCCAAACTGAAACTTAGTAAACGTAGGCTGATAGGTAATATCATAAAATAGGGAGCCTTCTAAAAAAGCCGAAATGGGGAGGTCGAAGTAGGCATACTCCAGGCCCATGTGTACTTCGGGCCCCATATAATCCCATTGTTTGGTAACCGATCCAAACTCTTCAATGCCATTGCCCAGGTCTTCGTTAAAGCCATAAAGTACTTCGGCAAACCGCATTTCCCAGCCAAATCCGGCATAAATATCGAGACCCTTTAAAAATTTAGGCCCTTCCTGGTAAAAGCTTATTTTACCTGAAAAAAAATAGTCTTTTTTTACCTGGTGGTTTTCATATACCAGGCTATCAGAGCCGGGTAATGTTTCGTACAATTCACGGTAACGGTCTTTGTATAGCCCATAAGCCGCAATACCACCATCTACCGAAATAGCCAGCCATTTGGTGGCAAACAGCTTGTAAGTTAAGGCAAAGGGGTCGCCTGCCCTAAAACCAATGCCTTGGTAGGGGTACTCGCTAGGATGAAAAATAGGGCATATAACAGCCATTTTCTTATTCATCCTAAACCTAAGTGGCTTTTTGGAATTACCATAGCGCTGGGTTAAACTACCCTGCTTTTTTTGCGCATACGAGTAGGTAAAGCCCAAACACAAAGCCAACAGTAAAATTGATCTCATTTTACCCATTCCAGCAAATATAAGTTTAATTTTCGCACGATATATATGCGCTTGGAATATTCTGCTATAAAATTAAATATTAGTTCGTTTATTTTAGCAATATGCTACTTACTAAACCACTTCTTTGTACTGCATATTGTGCAACTGCGTATAAAATCCATTCTTTTTTAATAAATCATCATGCGTGCCGGTTTCTTTAATTTCTCCTTTATCCAACACAATAATTTTATCGGCATTTCGAATGGTAGATAACCTGTGCGCTATTACAATAGAGGTGCGGCCTTTCATCATACGAGCAATAGCCTGCTGAATTAACTCTTCAGTTTCAGAATCGATCGAAGAAGTGGCTTCGTCCAGCACCAAAATAGCCGGATTGTACACCATAGCGCGAACAAACGAGATAAGCTGACGCTGCCCCACACTTAATCCGGTGCCTCGTTCCAGCACTTTGTAATGGTATCCATCGGGTAGTTTATCAATAAATTTATTTGCTCCTACCAGGGTAGCAGCCTCTTGTAAACGGTCTTCGGTAAGCTTTTTATTGCCCAGGGTAATGTTGTTGTAAATGGTATCCGAAAACAAGAATACATCTTGCAACACTACCCCAATTTTTTGCCTCAGGTAGGCCAGCTGGTAGGTATTAATATCTTGTCGATCCAACAAAATTTGGCCTTTGTTAATTTCGTAAAGTTTGCTTAACAGATTTATAATGGATGATTTTCCGGCTCCTGTGGCGCCCACAATGGCTACTGTTTGGCCGGGTTCAACGGTAAACGAGATGTCTTTAAGCACATATTCGTCTTCGTTATAGGCAAACCATACATTTTTAAAATCAACCCGGCCTGTAAAAGTATCGGGCGCATAACTACCTTCATCGGCTACAAATGCTTTGTTATCGAGTAAGTCTAAAATACGCGAAGTACTTACAATGCCCAACTGCAAGGTATTAAACCTGTCGGCTATTTGGCGCACCGGCCTAAAAAACAACTGAATATACATAATAAAGGCAATAAGCATACCTATGGAAACCCCTGTAGCCGGTTCGTTTAGTGCGGCTTTTGCTCCATACCAAATAAGGAGCCCTATGCCGGAGGCGCTTATAATTTCGGCTACCGGAAAATAAATTGAGTAGTATAGTACCGAACGAATATTGGCTTTTCTATGCTCATCATTTATAGATTTAAATTTTTTAAGTTCGGCCTTTTCGCTATTAAAGATTTGCACAATGCTCATACCCGAAACGTGTTCTTGCACAAAGGTGTTTAGGTTAGATACCGCATTGCGCACTTCATTAAACGACACCTTTATTTTTTCTTTAAAAATATAAGTAGCCAACAGCATTAGTGGAAAGGTAACCAAACTAACCAGTGCAAGTTTCCAGTTGGCATACAGCATAAACCCAATGATAAAAAAGAGCTGGAGCAAATCGCCCACAATGGCCGCCAAGCCCTGACTAAACACCTCCGAAAGGGTTTCAATATCGGATATAACTCGTGTAACAAGCCTTCCAATAGGGGTTTTATCAAAAAAACTAAGCCGTAAGTTTATCAGGTGGTTATATAGTTTGGTTCGTATATCCTTAATAATGTACTGCCCTACCCAGCCCGATAAATACGTGTGCGAATATTGTACAATAGCTTGCAAAACAAGTAGTCCTAGAAGTACACCAATCATCCTTACCAATCCGTTAAAATCACCTTTGGCTACTTCGTTATCTAATGTTAGTTGAATAAGGTAGGGCCGCAAGGGCACCAATACAGCCATAAGCAGTGTAAGCACAATAACCAGGGCAAAGGGCCATTTATAAGGCTTAATAAATTGCATTAGCCTTTTAAGCACGTTCCAATCAACTACCTTGCCTGTATTATTTGCTTTGCTCACTTAAATGTAGTTATATGTTTAGGGTAGGTCACCTTGCTAAGGTATAAACCTTGAGCGGGTACAGCACGGCCGGCCGTAGTTCTATCCTTATGAGTTAGTATTTGTTTAATGTATTCGGGTTTAATTTTACCTTCGCCCACCAACAGTAAAGTACCCACTATGGCACGTACCATACCTCGTAAAAAACGATTGGCCGAAATATGAAATACGGCTCCGTCATCGTTTGGTTGCCAAAAGGCGGTTTCAATAGTACAAATAAAGGTGTTTACATCTGTTTTTACTTTGCTAAACGATGTAAAATCTTGTTTGCCCAGTAAAAAGGAAGCTGCCTTATTCATAGCTTCGAAGTTTAAATGCACCGGATAAAAATAATGTTCATCTCTACCAAACGGGCTTTTTACCGTGTATAAGTGGTATTCGTAGCCACGTTGAATGGCATCGAAACGGGCATGCGCATCGGAGGGTACTTCACAAAATTTGGTTACCACAATATCGTTGGGCAACATACCATTTAGCCGGTAAGCTAAGTTATCTAGCGAGATGGTTTCAGGTACATCTACATGAAACACTTGTTCTTTGGCATGTACTCCGGCATCGGTACGGCCACTGCCTACAATGCTAAGTTGGGCATTGCGCAGTAGTAATTGCAATGCATGGGTTAGTTCTTGCTGCACTGTTGAAGCATTAGTTTGCATTTGCCAGCCATGGTAGGCTGTGCCTTTATAGGCTATGTACCCAAACACCCGCACTACGCCAGGTTTTCGTAAATTACTGCTGCACCCTGCCCCACGCCTATACACATGGTAGCCAAACCATAGCGTACCTTTTTTCGTTTCATTTCGTGCAGCAAGGTAGCCGATATGCGTGTGCCGCTGGCTCCTAAGGGGTGGCCTATGGCAATAGAACCTCCATTTACATTTACCTGTTTGGGGTCTAGCTCAAGCTCTTGCATACAAGCCACCGACTGCGATGCAAAAGCTTCGTTCAATTCTATTAAGTCCAGGTTATTTATGGAAAGACCTGCACGTTTTAACGCTTTTTTAGTGGCCGGCACCGGGCCAATACCCATTATATCGGGGCTTACTCCGGCCACCGCATACGAAACCACCCTGGCCATGGGCGTAAGGTTAAAGCGGGTAAGTGTTTCTTCATTTACCAGCAAGCAGGCTGCGGCTCCATCGTTTACGCCCGAGGCATTTCCGGCTGTTACGGTTCCTCCTTCCTTAAAAGCCGGTGCTAACGAAGCCAATTTTTCTAAACTGGTAAGCCGTGGATGCTCATCGGTAGTTACCAAAAGCGATTCGTCTTTGCGCTGAGGAACTTCTACCGGTATTATTTCGGCATTGAACAATCCTTTTTTATGAGCTGCTGCATATTTTAATTGCGAATTATGCGCAAATTCATCCTGGGTTTCGCGGGCAATGTTCCATTGCAAGGCTACGTTTTCGGCCGTTTCGCCCATGCTGTAAGGGTAGTATAGTTTTGCCAGTTTTTTATTAATAAACCGCCACCCAATGGTAGTGTCGTAGGTTTCTACTGCACGGCTATACGCTTTGGTTGCTTTGGCCGTAACAAAGGGCGCCCGGCTCATACTTTCTACACCACCGGCAATATAGGCTTTGCCTTCGCCCAGTTGGAGGGCGCGGGAGGCATCCATTATGCTTTGTAAGCCCGATGCACACAGCCGGTTTACGGTAACTCCGGCCACTTCAATGGGTAAGCCGGCCAGCAAGGAGGCCATCCGAGCTACATTGCGGTTATCTTCACCCGCCTGGTTAGCAGCGCCTAAAATTACATCTTCGAGCGTTGAGGGGGGCAAACCGGATTGCCTGCTCATTAATGCTTTAATAACTAATGCAGCCAGGTCATCGGGCCTAACCGAAGCCAAACTGCCTCCAAATTTGCCTACCGGAGTACGCAAAATATCTACAATGTATGCTGTTTCCATTTCAATAGTAGTTCTTTTTTGATTAGATGGCCTGGTTCTTATAACTTTGCATCTTACCGAATAAGTTTCAAAGATGATACAAAGAATTCAAACAATCTTTCTTTTTTTAGTAGTTGTGCTTTTAGCTGGCTTAAATTTTTTTCCGTACTGGCAAAGTAAGGCAGGCGATATGACCCTGTTTAGTTATGGTTTTGAGCAGATAATTGGGGGAAAGCCTGTGTTGGAGTACGGGTTATATATATCGGTTTCTATTTTAAGTGGCCTGGGAGCTTTAGTAGCTTTTATCGAAATATTTATGTTTAAAAACAGGGTGTTGCAAATGTTGCTCAGTGTTGTAAATTCTTTTATTATGATGATAAGCATTGGGCTTATGGCTTACCTTATTTTTGAACTACAACGAACTGTACCCGGTAAATTTGCTCCAGGCAGCTTTATGCTAGCCCTGGCTATGTTTATGAACATATTAGCACGCAGGTTTATCCAAAAGGATGAAAACCTGGTGCGCTCAGTAGATAGATTACGTTAGTTTTATCGCTTATAATAAGCAATTAACGAAGCTTTTTGAATTACATTGGCATTTAAAAAATACCCTACCATGGCCGGAGGAGCATTGGGCTCCAACTCAATTTTTTCTACGCTTAGCGCATATACCGTAAAGATATAGGCATGGGCATTATCGCCTTCGGGTGGGCAGGCACCCCCAAACCCGGGTGTGCCAAACGAAGTAATGCTTTGCACACTACCCGATGGAGCCAGGCCGGCTTTTATATTACCTGCATTGGCGGGTAGTTCGGTGGTGGAAGATGGCAGGTTAAATACTAACCAGTGCCACCAACCGCTTCCGGTAGGGGCATCGGGGTCGTACACCGTAATGGCAAAACTTTTAGTGCCTTCGGGAGCGTTTTTCCAATTTAATTGTGGCGAAATATTCTCGCCTGTGCACCCAAAACCGGCAAATACTTGCTTTTGGGTAAGCTGGCCTTGCAAATCGGTACTTTGTAAGGTAAATTCCTGTGCCATGCTACTTGTTAACGTGGCCAGGCTCAGGGTAATTAATACTAAAATATGTTTCATCTGCGGCTTGTAGTTTATTATTCTCTTATTTTATTTTCAAATTCATTTTATCCAGCAATCAAGTTTTTTTCCATGTGCTGAATTTTATAACAAATAACTAAATGTAAGGCCTTTTGCCAATTACATGTGTTGCAAATCAGCAGGCACTTTACCGGTTAACGATTCTAAAAAACTCACAATCGATTGCGCTTCTTCATCGGTAAGTTCTTTATTTAACTGTAGCTTGGCCATAATTTTAACGGCATCGTTTAGGTTTGCAACACTGCCATCATGAAAATAAGGAGCCGTACCGGCCACGTTTCGTAGCGAAGGCACCTTAAACATATATTTATCTGCTTCGTTTTTAGTTACTTCAAACCTGCCCATATCAATTGGGTCGCTTTTAGTTAGATCCCAGTAATTTCCAAAAGTGCCAAATTTTTGGTACATATTGCCTCCAAGTAAATTTCCACTATGGCAAGCAATACAGCCAACAGTCATAAATTTATCGAGGCCGGCTTTTTGAGCTTCCGTTAGGGCAGTAGAGTCTCCTGCCAGGTAGGCATCGAATGGCGC
>JALWRJ010000519.1 GCA_026994125.1 Cyclobacteriaceae bacterium
CCCGAAACCTGGCCTTGCATTTAGATGGTGCCCGGCTATTTAATGCCCTAACCGAAACTAATGAAACACCTGCCCAATACGGTGAAGTGTTTGATACCATTTCGATATGCTTATCAAAAGGATTAGGCGCGCCCGTGGGTTCGGTACTTTTGGGAACTGCTGAGGCCATTAAAAAAGCCCGCAGAGTGCGCAAAGTATATGGTGGAGGTATGCGGCAAGCAGGGTTTTTAGCTGCGGCCGGCCTGTATGCGCTTCAACATCAAGTAGAACGACTCAAGGACGACCACCAAAGAGCTAAAGCACTTGGCGAAGCGCTAAAGAACGCTAACTACGTAAAAGAAGTACTGCCCGTTGAAACCAATATTGTGATTTTTGAAGTAGATGATGCTCAAAAACGACTTGCTGAATTTGAGTCAAATGGCGTATTGGGCGTTCCTTTTGGAGGCAACCACATTCGGTTGGTAACGCATTTAGATTTTACCGATGCCATGCTAGAGCAAACAATAGCTGTTATTAAAGGGTTATCTTAACTACTAACCCACTAACTTTCTTTGTAAATGGCTCCGGCTTTATCGGTTTCCCAAAAGGCTACTTTGTTACAACGCACCCCTTCAGGTAGCATTGTATTTACAGCTTCAAAAATCCATTTGCTAATATTTTCGGCCGTTGGCACAAAGTTTACAAACACTACTCCGGCATAGAGTTCATATTCAATTTCGGTAAGCTCGTTTTTGGTTTCAGGAATAGCAAAAAGACTATCCTTTAACTCAAGAATAGCTCGTTCAATTTGCGCTTTGGGCAACAAAGTGGGTATCATTGGGTCGCTTATATCAAATAAGGTTTTATGATCCATAACTCTGTCCAACCAATTTTTAAAAGCCCCTAAATGCTTAAAATCGGTAACCATACCGTTAACCAATTTATCAGATGTTAAATAAACTACTGTTTTAAAATTATGCCCATGTAAAT
Source organism: Cyclobacteriaceae bacterium (assembly GCA_026994125.1). Taxonomy (GTDB): domain Bacteria; phylum Bacteroidota; class Bacteroidia; order Cytophagales; family Cyclobacteriaceae; genus JAKISE01. The sequence continues at coordinate 970 of JALWRJ010000519.1, forward strand.
GCCTGCAAGTACATTGGGTAGAATCTGCGTATTTTTCTTCTAAATTTTGGTTCCAAACTCTATGCCCAAAACAGCCATGAAACTCTTTGTAAATAGTATGTGCCATGTTGCAAAAGTACTGCAATCTATTAAATGCACCATCTTTTATGGCTTTCTGTAATTTTTAACGAATTTTACCTTTCTATATACAAACAGATGAAACCCAACACGACCCAGCTCTACTTAGTACCCACCCCAATTGGTAATTTAAAAGATATTACTCTGCGAGCCCTGGATGTGTTGCAACAGGTTGATTTAATTTTGGCCGAAGACACCCGTACCACGGGCAAGCTTTTGAAGCACTACAATATAAGTCAAAAACTAATGGCCTTTCATACTCATAACGAACATAAGGTGGTGCAAAAAGTAGTTGCACTATTAGTAGATGGCCAACGCTTAGCACTGGTTTCGGATGCAGGTAGCCCGGGCATTTCCGACCCCGGCTACCTATTGGTTAAAGAAGCGCTTGCAAAAGCCATTGCCATTGAAGCCTTGCCTGGAGCTACCGCTTTTGTACCGGCTTTGGTTAAAAGCGGCTTACCCACCGAGCGCTTTGTGTTCGAAGGCTTTTTACCCGTAAAAAAAGGTCGTCAAACCCGACTACAGCAACTAACCTATGAACCTCGCACCATCATTTTATACGAATCGCCACATCGTTTACTTAAAACACTAAAGCAATTAATAGAGTTTATGGGTGCAAAAAGGCAGGTTTCGGTTTCGAGGGAGCTTACCAAAATGTACGAAGAAACTTTTAACGGAACGCTGCAAGAGGCGATTGAACATTTTGAAAAGGGCATGGTTAAAGGAGAGTTTGTGCTGGTTATAAAAGGAAAATAATGGAGTTAGCAAAAATTGGCTTACAGGTTGAGGCACTTGCTCGACACACTGGAAAATTTGTTCAACAAGAAGCCGGCCGTTTTTCGACCAAAAGCATTGAGGTAAAAGGACTCAACGATTTAGTTTCGTATGTAGATAAACAAGCAGAGCTGCAATTAGTTGATGGATTAAAACACATTTTACCCCAGGCAGGTTTTATAGCTGAAGAAGGCACTGCCTCCCAAAACAATGAAGAATACATCTGGATTGTTGACCCCCTGGACGGAACCACCAATTTTATGCATGGATTGCCGGTATATTCTATTTCGATAGCACTCCAAAAGCAGGGAAAAACAATTTTAGGGCTGGTGTATGAACTCAACAAAGACGAACTTTTTTATGCACACCTGGAAGGAGGCGCTTTTTTAAATGGCAAGCCCATCCATGTTTCAACCACTCAAAAATTAGCCGAGAGCCTGCTGGCTACTGGTTTTCCGTACCATAATTTTAATAAGTTGGAAACTTACTTAAACGTATTGGCCCATTTTATGCAACACACTCATGGCTTACGAAGAATGGGCTCAGCTGCAGTAGATTTAGCCTATGTAGCCTGTGGCCGTTTCGAAGGTTTCTTTGAGTATAATTTAAATGCGTGGGATGTGGCCGCAGGCGCTTTTATCGTGCAAGAAGCCGGGGGCAGTGTTTCCGAATTTGATGGGGGAGAGGATTTTTTGTTTGGCAACTCAATAATTGCAGCCGGCAGCATATATAAAGACTTACAACAAACTATCCATTTTATTTGGAACTAAGATTTTTTAAAACCTCCCCTAACGCATCCATATCATTAGCTACATAATGTATTCCTAACGCTTTCAGTGCTTCAGCGTGCCCTTCGAGTATATGCGATGCCCCACTAAATCCAACGGTAGCAATTTGGGCAGCTAAGGCAGCCTTTGCCCCTGCTATACTATCTTCAACTACAAGTACTTCTTCGGGGCTAAGTCCTAACGATTTAAGTGCTAATAGATATACATCCGGTGCCGGTTTTGGCTTTTTTACTTGCTCTGACGAAAAAATAAACCCTGTAAAATGCGATGAAAGTCCTGTATGTTCTATTTCGGCT
>JALWRJ010000520.1 GCA_026994125.1 Cyclobacteriaceae bacterium
GCCGCAGGCTCTGGATTAAAATAACCATGCGTGGCCAGGTGCAAAACCCGGGGAGCCGCCAGTTGTTTAAGGTGGCTTTCAGTTGCCTGTTTTTGCGTAAACAAGCGGCTCCTCCAGCCCGTTAGTTTTAATAAGCTATCTATTTGCACTACCTCCTGACCCGAGCCCGGCAAACGGCCAAACTCCCTGGCACCAAAGGCAGGGTTGCCAAATAAAGCCGCAGTTAAGTGGTTGCCCGGCAGGTTTTGGCGTAACGAAAGCAACTCCTTGGTATTGGTTAAAAGTACCACTTCGGTTTCGTCCAGCACATACTTATTGGTATGCGGGTTATAAAAAGTATTAACATTTAACTGGTTGTAAATGCCATCGTTCGACAGGTACACCCGTTCCGGCATGGCTCGGCCGGGGAGGTGATCCTGGATGGCTTTAATAATAGGCTGCCAATATACGCCATACGAAAGGGTGTCGGGGTGCCGGTAGTTAATGGAATTTCGGTAAAAATGGTAATACTGCTTTTCCAAATGGCCGGCTCGGGTGCTCATCACCAGGGCAAAAACCGGCTGTTCGATGGTTTGAGGGGTAAGTATCAGGGCGCCATACACCAGCCCGTCCACCAACCGTATGAGCTCCACGGCTGCCTGGTTAGGGCCTAAGGATTGCTGCACCTGTTGCCAGGTAGTTTTGTTTATTTTAAAACCTTTGTTAAAGCCGGCCGAGTGCCTAATGAGCCATTTTTCGTTTTCCTCTATGCTTTGCCTTAAGTGGGGCAGGCTCAGGCCTGCCCGCTTGGTGGCTAGTAGAGCTTGCGACAAGCGTTTTTTATCAGCCGCCCATTGCAGGTACCGGGTGGTTACCTGCTTACTGGTGTCGGCCAAAATCAGTCGCTTCATGCGCTTGCTTACATTCAGGATAAGCGCCTTGGTGGTAAGCTGCAAATTGTACAATCGCCCGGCTATTTGCGGGCTAACATAAGGGCTATCGGTTGCTTGTAAGGGCAGCAACCCCGAAACCTCCAACGCAAAGGAGCTAAAGTTATCCAGGTACGAAAGCTGCTTTGCATAAAAGGCCAGCTTTTCGGCCTCGCTCAAATAGGTAAAGTTGTGTACAATCTCCTCCATTAGCTCTTTCATCAATTCCTCATACAAGGTGTCGGCTTGGGCATAGCTGCCTGCCCAGCGGTAGCTTTCGGCCAGGTTGGACAAGGTAGCCCTATATAAAAGACCGCTGAGCCCTTGGTTTGATTTTTGCGCTTTTAAGGAAGTTTCAAGAAAAGCAATAGCCTGTGGGTAGGCTTCTTGGTCTAGGTATAGTTCTCCCAGGTTATTAAGCAACGCCTGATGAATATAGCTGTTGCGGTAGGTGCTTGATTCAACTGTTTGCAGCGCCTTTTGCCAGTAATACAAAGCCGAATCCAACTCTTGTAATTTGCGATATACATTGCCCAACTCCTGCCAGGCATAAATTTTATCAAGCAAGTTGGCATTTGTTTGCACCAAACCGGCATAGGCCAAAGCATACTGTCGGGCAGCCTGTGGTTTGCCCCACTCGTTGTAATACACCGATAAATTATGAATAATTTGCCGGTAATCGGCCTGAGCAATTACATTGTTGGGGTACAAACGCTTAAGCAGCGGTAGCTGAGCTTCCAACAAACGGATTGCCTGCTCGGGCTGCCCCTTGCGATAATACAGCGAGGCCTGTTGGGCATTTATCTTAATGTAAGCGCTAAGTAAAAAAACCGATGCCGTATCCTGATGAACCGGGTTTTCTGCCGGCACCCGCTTATACAACTCCTGCGCTCTGAGCAGGTAGTATTCCGTACTGTCGTACATGCCTATATCCTGCCATAGTTTAGCCACTTCACCCAGGCTGGATACCTGGCTTACATGCGGCAGGACATACAGGTTAATACTCAGCTCGGCCGCCTGTTTAAAACTTTGCAACGCCTGGGTGTACTTGCCTTGACCCCTTTGGGCATACCCCAAATTCGTCAGGCCGGTAATGTAAGCCTTGCTGACAATACCTTCCTGCCGCTGTGCCTCCTGCAGCGCTTTGACGGCAGTTTGTTCGGCTAACTTATACTCGCCCCGGTGGTAGTGCTTTACACTTTTTTGATTAAGTTGTTCCCAACTTTGAGCCTGTGTAATAACCGCACCTGGCAAGGCTAAGACTAAAATTAGATACAGTTTAAGGCGCTTCATTTTCGTACAGATTTTGTATGCTTACATAAAATCCGGCTTACCTCATTTGTAAATAATACGTTTAAGAGGATAACTTTGGTACGAATGTACCTGTATGAAAAATAAAGTACAAATTTGTTTGCTGCATTTAGCTTTAGAATTATATGACTAACCTTGCACAACATTGCTGTGGAGCCGACTTGTTTTTTTGATCAAAAGAAAAGTAAAAAGCAATATAAAAAATACCTTAGTAACGGCCTACCTCACCATGGGTTCGGTTGATTTTATTACCCTGGATAAAGTAGTTTGTTGTTTCCCTAATTATAAAGAAATCTTAAAAACAAGTTGTCAAAAAGCCCGGGTAGGCATCGGTTTTAGCTACCCCATGGATGGTGTGTTGGCCAAAGCCATCCAAACCATAGGCGCCTTTTACGCTTAAAAGGTAGCAGTTTTAGGCCCTACATACATCCTGTAGCTGCCATTCGCAATACCTTTAAAGCACATGGTTTTGTTCGCAAATCGTACCAGTTGGTCTTCCCCTGGCATATCGAAACCTATCTGCAAAATAGTTAAAACAACATAGGGGTTTTACTTGAGTAACTCCTTTTACTTTTTTACATTTGATACAGTTATGAATAAACCATTTTTTACTGTGTTGCTATATGCGCTTGCATGTACAACCTCGTTTGGCCAGCAACTTAGCTTAGCCGAGGCTGTAATACTGGCCCGGCAACGCAATTTGGAAATTAAAGCACA
>JALWRJ010000521.1 GCA_026994125.1 Cyclobacteriaceae bacterium
ATAACAAAACAAGCGTTAGAAATTGAAGTGGATGGATATTATAAATCGTGGTTAAGCTAATTTTTAATGAGATGATTGAACTAATGAGATAATTAACCTAATGAGATAATGAGGTAATGAGATAATTGAGGTAATGAGATAATTAACCTAATGAGGTAATGAGATAATGAGGTAATGAGGTAATGAGGTAATTGAGGTAATGAGATAATTGAGGTAATGAGATAATGAGGTAATGAGATAGTGAGATAATGAGATAATGAGGTAATTGAACTAATGAGATTTACTGACCAACCTGCTTATAAAGAAAATATAATTTTAAAGCTCACTTTTGAGTTTGCTGTTGAGATTGTTCGATTTACCGAAGGCCTTTCTAAAAACAGAAAATTTGTAATTGGAGATCAATTATTAAAATCCGGCACTTCCATAGGAGCAAATGTAAAGGAATCTCAAAATGCAGAAAGTAAAAAAGACTTTATACATAAACTCAAAATTGCATTAAAAGAAGCAGATGAAACCGAATACTGGTTGCTTATTTGCAATGAAGTTGAATCTTACCCAAACACCAATCATCTAATAAAAAAGTTAACTGAAATTTCTAAAATACTAACAAAAATAGTCTCAACAACAACCAATAAATTATCTAAATAAAATGGGAGATTTAAAAAACATAAAAAACTTTGAATATGGGTTAGAGAAAATTTTTCCTGAAGCGGAAGATTTTCTACCTATAAATGGCACGGATTACGTTGAAATTTATGTGGGAAACGCTAAACAGGCAGCACATTTTTATAAAACAGCTTTGGGGTTTCAATCGCTTGCTTATGCAGGCCTCGAAACCGGCTTAAAAGATAAAACCTCGTACGTAGTTGTGCAGGATAAAATCCGTATTGTACTTACTTCGTCCATGAACCCCGATAGCGACATTAACCACCACCTGGTGCAGCATGGTGATGGCGTTAAAGTTATAGCCTTGTGGGTAGATGATGCAACAAAAGCCTTTGAAGAAACCACCAAACGAGGCGCCAAACCCTATATGGAGCCTACCCGGGAGGAAGATGAACATGGTTTTGTAGTAAAATCGGGCATTCATACCTATGGCGATACGGTGCATATTTTTGTAGAACGAAACCACTATGCCGGAGTGTTTTTACCCGGGTTCGAAAAATGGGAATCGCACTATAACCCTGCTCCGGTAGGCTTACGTTATATAGACCACATGGTAGGCAATGTTGGGTGGAACGAGATGAACACCTGGGCCGAATTTTACAAAAACGTGATGGGGTTTGCCAACCTAATTACCTTTGATGACAAGGATATTTCGACCAAGTACACGGCCCTAATGAGTAAAGTAATGACCAACGGTAACGGGCGCATTAAATTCCCAATTAACGAACCTGCCGAAGGAATTAAAAAATCGCAAATTGAAGAATACATAGATTTTTACAAAGGTGCAGGATGCCAGCATATTGCCGTAGCTACTAACGATATTATACATACCGTACGCGAAATGACTAACCGTGGTGTTGAGTTTTTGTATGTACCGGGCACATACTACGATACTGTGGGCGACCGGGTAGGAGAAATTGAAGAAGATATGAAAAAGCTTAAAGAGCTTGGCATTATGGTAGATAGGGACGATGAGGGATACCTGCTTCAAATTTTTACCAAGCCCATAGAAGACCGTCCCACTTTGTTTTTTGAGATAATTCAGCGCAAAGGAGCACAATCGTTTGGCAAAGGAAATTTTCAGGCTTTATTTGAAAGCATAGAAGCAGAACAAGCCAGAAGAGGAACATTATGATACTAAATGTGGGATGTGCGATTTAAAAGGAAATCAGTACTCGAATTTCATTATTGTTTGCAGTTTTGACTAATAATTAAGTATAAATGAAAAAACTAACAAGTTGGGTTAATATACCGGTAGATTCGGATTTTAGTATATACAACATTCCATTTGGGATTTATAAAAAAGGAAATCAAATTGGTGCCGGCTCCGCTTTAGGAACCTATGTAATTAATTTAGACTACTTGCATAGCAACGGGTATTTTAAGGCTATTCCATTACCAAACGATGTATTTAAGCAAACATCGTTAAATAACTTTATTGGGTTAGGCAAAGCAATTACCAATGCGGTTAGGCTTCGGCTAATCGAGTTATTTTCGATGGAAAATACGGAGTTGCAATCCAACGAGGAAGCTAAAACTACCTGCCTTATTCCAATGGCAGAAGTAAAAATGTTAATGCCTGTAAAAGTGCCCAACTACACCGATTTTTATTCTAGCATTGAGCACGCCACCAACGTAGGCACAATGTTTCGCGACCCCAACAATGCCTTGCTACCTAATTGGAGGCATATTCCGGTAGGCTACCATGGCAGGCCCTCCTCTATTGTGGTTTCGGGTACTCCTGTTAAGCGACCCAAAGGACAAACCAAGGCTCCCGAAGCCCAAAACCCAAGCTTTGGTCCTACCCAACGCCTCGATTTTGAGCTGGAAATGGCCTTTATTACCAATACCAACACAACACTAGGCCAACCCATACCCGTGCAAAAAGCCGAAGACTACATTTTTGGTTTTGTATTATTTAACGACTGGTCGGCCAGAGATGTACAAGTTTGGGAGTATGTGCCTCTCGGGCCTTTCCTGGCCAAAAATTTTGCCTCCTCGGTATCGCCTTGGATTGTAACCCTGGAGGCTCTCAACTATGTACGCGTGGCCTCGCCTACACAAGAACCCAAAGTATTGCCCTATCTGCAAGTTGACGGGCAACGAAACTTTGATATTAATTTACAAGTGGCCATCCGGCCTAAAGGTGCTGATGAAACCATTGTCAGCCAATCTAACTTTAAGTACATGTATTGGAATATCAACCAGCAGTTGGCACACCATACGGTAAACGGCTGCAATATTGATGTAGGAGATAT
>JALWRJ010000522.1 GCA_026994125.1 Cyclobacteriaceae bacterium
TACAAAATCCGGCCATTGTGCTACCTCTATTTGGGGTATTTATGCTGCTTACCATTTTAATTGTTTTGGGAGGTATTTCCGGAGGTATTGAAAAGGCATCGAAAGTGCTTATGCCCATGCTGTTTGTACTGCTTATTTTGGTGGCCTTACGTAGTTTAACCTTAGAGGGAGCCATGAAAGGCGTAGAGTTCTACCTCATCCCCGATTGGTCAAAAGTTAAACCGGCAACCTTTTTAACGGCCTTATCGCAAGCCTTTTTCTCCATGAGCATTGGTTGGGGTATAATGATCACCTATGGTTCGTACCTGCCAAAAAAAGCCAACATTATTGAAAGTGGCCTTTGGGTAGGCCTTATGGATGCCGGAGTAGCTTTATTGGCCGGTTTTATGATTTTTCCGGCCGTGTTTGCCTTTGGAATGGAACCCAGCCAGGGGCCTACCTTAACCTTCCAGGTATTGCCTTCCATTTTTGAGCAAATCCCATTCGGCAATATTGTAGGTGGATTGTTTTTTTTATTACTTTCGGTTGCAGCTTTAACATCTTCAATCTCCATTTTAGAAGTACCCGCTTCTTACTTTATGGATGAAAAAAAATGGAGTCGTAAAAAATCTGCTTGGGTAGTAGGTATTCTAGCTTTTGTAGTGGGTATTCCTTCGGCATTAACGGCCATTGATGGCAGTTTTTGGCACGAGCTATCCATGCCCTGGTTTCAAGGACATACCGTTGTTGGCTTTTTCGATATTTTAGATACCGTATTTGGCACCTTCTTTATTGTAGTAGTAGCGTTTATGACCAGTGTGTATGTAGGTTGGGTATTGGATTTAAACACCGTTATTAAACATATTGGCGATGGCTCGGATAGGTTTGATAAACCTATGATAGGCAACATCAAGCCTTCGCAGGTATTTGTAGCAATGCTCAAATATGTTATTCCTGTGGTAATTTTGCTGGTATTACTTAATATGATAGGTGTATTAGGCTTTTTTGCTGGTACCTGAGTATGCCCGGCCTTAAATCCATTGCTGTTTTTTGTGGCTCCAGCACCGGCCATAGCCCCTTGTATGTACAAAAAGCACAAGAGCTGGGCTCCTACTTAGGCAAAAACGCATATAACTTAGTATATGGAGGAGGTAATATTGGGCTAATGGGCGCCATTGCCAATGCAGCTTTACAGGCAGGGGCACAGGTAACCGGAGTTTTACCCCGTTTTCTTAACAAAAAAGAGGTTGGCCATGTGGCGCTAAGCCAACTGGAGTTGGTAGATACCATGCACCAACGCAAGCAACGTATAGAAGCGCTTTCAGATGCCTTTTTAGCCATGCCGGGTGGGTTTGGCACCTTGGAAGAAGTAAGCGAAATGCTTACCTGGGCTCAGTTGGGGCTGCACCAAAAACCTATTGGGCTGTATAACATCAATGGGTTTTATAACCAATGGCTGGCTCAGTTAAATACCATGGTACAAGAGGGGTTTTTAAAACCTGCCAACCGTGCCATGGTGCTTGAAAGCCAGCAACCTGACCACCTGCTAGCTCAACTTCAACATTACAAGCCGGTTGCAGTAGCCAAATGGCTCAAACCCGACCAGTCGTAATTGGTTTTTGTCCGCTCACGAACAATAAACACATCAAAAAACCGGCCAGATAGCTCTTCTTAGTAACAGGCATTAAATTTGCGCTAACATAGGTATGATTAAAAAAGCACTTGCTCCTTTGCTTAAAGAACTACTCGCCCTGGTACCCCAATTATGGCTTCAGGTAATTGGCATATCGGCAGCAATAAGTTTAAGTGTACTCATACTTAACATCCATGCTTCTATGCAAAGTAAAACCGGCACTTTAGTTACTATTGCTATTGCTTTGGTAATCGTACTGTTTGCGGCAACTACGTTTTCGGTTTTTCTACTGCACCGCCACCACCTAAAATCGGCTAAACTTGGCTTACGAAAATTATTAGGTACACGTAGTTGGAAATTGTTGGTAGAAGCTACTTTGCAAACAAGCTTTTTAGTTGTACTGGCCATGCTTATCAGCTTTGGGGTAATAGATGTAAGCACCATGTTGGCGGGGCTTAACTTTACATTTATCCTTAAAAACATTGGCGTAATGCACTACAGCCTTTTTATGCTTGGTTTTTTTCTGCTATCGGTAAGTGCGTTATTTGTAATACAAGGCATTGCCCTGGCGCCAAAGGCTAAAGACAACATTACAAAAACCACCCTGCAAGAAAAGCAATGGTTTATATCTATTAAACAAACATTAGCTAACATAAGCCTGTATTTATGTGCCCTGCTAGCCGTAAGCTTAGTGGTGTTAGTAAGTGTGTACCACCAACCGGTGGGTATTAGCTTGCTTCTCTTTTTCTATTTTGCTTTTTTAATGGGTTGGTGTTTGCTGAATAAGCAACAACAGCAAGCGACACCTGAGGCCATTTTTTAAATAAAATTGATGGTTTTTGGGTACCTCAACTTCATTAGTCGTTAATCCATATTCAATCTTCATCTTTTACAGAGTTGTTGTGTGCCTAAACAAAAGTTTAAACTGTTTCCGGCAGAACAGCCAGGTTAAATCCACATACTTTGTTTATGAATAAACCGGCCGAAATCATAGGCCATCTAAAGGTCTAAATATCTATATTTGCACCCGCATAAATTAAGCTTATGTTACCATTTTTAAACGGGCTGGCATTTGGCCTTATCTTTATATTTTCTATTGGGCCTGCATTTTTCCTGCTAATTCAAACCAGCATAGAACAAGGCTTTAACAAGGCCGCCTATGTGGCTTTGGGCATCTCTATAAGCGATATTTTATATGTTGTAATGATAATGAAAGGCATAACTACGCTCTTGGAAGCCCCCAATGTGCGTTTTATAGTAGGCGTTATTGGCATTGTATTGCTTATTGCTTTTGGCGTATATTCGCTATTTAAACCTCCCCGATTGCACAGTAAGGCCGAGCAACATATACCTAACAGCCGTATCAAAAGCTTTGTTAAGGGATTTGTTTTTAACTTTTTTAACCCATCTACCGTTATATTTTGGCTTAGTCTGGTATCTATTGTTCAACTTAACTTTGGTTATTCAGGAAACCAAAAACTTTTGTTTTTTTCGGGTGTGCTTACCATTATTTTATCTACCGATATAACCAAATCATTTTTAGCCGAAAAATTAAAACGGTTTTTAACTTTGCGTGCCGTAAGCCTTCTTAATAAACTGGTGGGCGTTATATTAATTGGCTTTGGGCTGGCACTAATAAGTCAATTAGTGTAAATTTCAGCACTATAACAACGCACGTATGGGCATTCATAGAAAACGTAATAAAAGTTTGGGCTTAGCCGAGTTAATAGCCATTGCTTTAGGAGGTATGGTTGGAGGTGGTATTTTCACTATTTTAGGCATTTCGGTTTCGCTGATAGGCAACCTAACCCCCATTGCCATTGTTTTGGGTGGCTTAATTGCTTCGTTGGCAGCCTATTCGTATGTAAAACTGGGGCTGTACTATCGTGATGAAGGAGCCACCTATTCGTTTTTTAAAAAGACCTATGCCGGCTCTCATTTTTCGGCTTCGGCCATAGGCTGGTTTATTATTTTTGGCTACATAAGTACTTTAGCACTTTATGCATATACATTTTCTTCGTATGCCATAAGTAGTACAGAAGTTGCCACTAACGTATGGGTGCGGAAGGCTATTGCTATTGGAGTAATAACGGTTTTTACCCTTATTAATGTTTGGAGTGTAAACGGAATGGGCAAAATTGAAGACCTGATGGTGTACACTAAACTGGTGGTGCTTACCATTATTTCGGTTATTCTAATGCAACATGGCACCACAGATTTTGGTACATTTATAGACCAAATGGGTGCTGATGCCGAAAAAGCCAGCTATTTTACCATTTTAATCGTAGCCTCGTTAACCTTTGTGGCTTATGAGGGTTTTCAGCTGGTTATAAATGCCGTAAACGAAATGAGCCAACCCGAAAAAAACATACCCAGGGCAATTTATACAGCCATTGGCCTGGCCATTCTAATTTATGTTGTTATAGCGCTGGGCGCCTTATTTGCTATTCCAACACAAGATATTATACAAAACAAAGAGTATGCCCTGGCAGCCGGAGCCGGCAATATACTAGGTAACCTGGGCACTAACCTGGTAATATTGGGTGCTTTATTGGCTACCAGTAGTGCTATTAGTGGTACGGTGTTTGGCTCGTCCAGGCAAATGGCGGTAGTGGCTCACGATGGGTATTTCCCTAGGTGGCTTAGCCAACGCACTAGTAGCAATACCCCTCGAAATGCCATTATTACTATGGCAGGGTTGGCTAGTTTGCTTATTGTAATAGGTGGGCTGGAGCTCATTTTAGAGTTTGGCAGCATTACCTTTTTACTGGTATCTCTATTAATGGCACTGGCAAATTATAAAATCCGAGCCAAAACGCAATCTTCTACCCTACTTACCATATTGTCAATTGTAGGGCTTAGTATAGGCGGTGTACTTATTTTGTATTACGAGTTTACCAATAAGTGGGAGCAAATGGTTTTTATTATTTTTTTATATGCCGTACTGGCTATCGGTGCCTGGTGGTTTTCGACTAAAAAAGAAAAAGCTAAAGCAGGTAACCATAGCTAAGTATTTCTAATTTTAAAAACCCCAACAGCCGGCTTCCCGGTTTTACTTAACTTAACTTAAACACTTACAACATATTACTATGCTGTTCAAACGGTTAGCCAAAGCTGCCAGGGCATACCTACTTAAATTCTTAGTTCATCATACATAGCATTTTTGTCGTAATTGGGTCTTCCCATAACCAATACAGGAATTTCTAGTTTTAATAGTATGTGTTTTAGGTAGTTGGTGTGGCTTAGCATGCCACCCCACACCGAAACTTCTTTCAGGCTGCGGTGAACACAAAACAAGCCAATGCCTGTTGCCTTAATATGCTTTTTAAGCTTTTTTAAGGTAAGCCGGTTTGTTTCAATACATCCGGCTGATGTATGCCACTCCTTTGCCAACAGGTTTAATAATTTAGAGGGATAGTCTTGTTGCTTGCAAATACTTATGTCCATCAAAACACTTGTTTGGCGGCTAAGGGGAGTATCGTTGTTTACCACCAAAAAACAACCGGTATAGTTGTTTAGCAAAAACATAGAGATTGATCCCATTTGCTGTGCAGTATCAGGTTGGCCTCCAAGCAAAACCAGCGAAGGGTTCAGGTAGTTTAGTTCTTTGGCCAACTTAGAAATAGGCTCCCCAAAACCCACCGCATACGAGGCCTGCACCCCGGCCACCTCTACCATTTCTACCAGGGCTTTTAGTTTAGCATGAATGGGTTGACATGCTGCGTCTACTAACGAAGGCGGCTGCGTTAATGTCTGTTCAGACAAGTCGCACAAATGTAGCAAGTGCAACGGTGATTTGAGCACACCGGCCAAAGAAAGGGCATATTTAAGGGCACGGATGGAGGGAGGTTTAAAATCAATTAATACCAGTACGGGTTCGGTATGGTTTGCCAATCCGGCCACTTTACTATATTAATAATCCACAGTTTGTTCATCGCCCCGGTTTATCAGGGTTACGGTAACCCCTTTGCTATCGGCTGTTTTCTTAAAATTATCAATAATTTCAAGCACATCGTAATCTATGTGGGTCGATTTGCTCATGTCAATAGTAAGGTTGGTATTGGGCGGCAAGTTGGTAAGTTCTTTTAAAATAGCTCCCTTATTTAAAAAGGTTACTTCTTCGGCCAAGGTCATTTTAACGGATTGTTGACCATTGTTTACTGCTTGTTTATGCAAAAAATGCGAATTTTTTAAGCTGTTACGAAGCAATACCAATACACCAACGCTTAATCCAATAGCAATTCCTTTTAATAAATCGGTAAATACAATGCCTAGTATGGTAACCACAAAAGGTAAAAACTGAGCCCACCCCAGTTGGAACATTTGCTTAAACAAAGCAGGCTTAGCCAATTTATAACCCACCACCAACAGCACGCTAGCCAGCACAGCCAGGGGTATCATGTTTAATATATGAGGGATGGTAAGCACACAAACAAGCAACAAAAACCCATGAACTATGGCTGATAGTTTGGTGCGGCCTCCCGATTGTATATTGGCAGAACTGCGCACAATAACCTGTGTTACGGGCAAGCCTCCTACTAGGCCCGAAACCACATTACCAACCCCTTGGGCCAGTAGTTCACGGTTGGTATTGGTAACACGTTTTTGCGGGTCTAACTTATCGGTTGCTTCTACACTTAGCAGTGTTTCTAAGCTGGCAACAATAGCCAGTGTAATGGCTACCACCCAAACTTCGCTATTGGTTAGCTGGCTAAAATCAGGAAATGAAAACAGGTGAAGGAATTCGTTAAAATTTTCAGATACCGGAACACTCACCAAATGCCTGGGTTCGATGGCTAACTCCGGGAAATAGGCAGGTATAATTAGTTGGTACCCAATGCCAAATGCCACGGCCACAAAAGCACCTTGTAGCAACCTAAAAAACTTATGCCTGGGCGCTAACAAATTATCCCACACCAATATAATAAGCAAGGCCGAAACACTAACTATTATGGCTCCGTAGGATACATAGTTTAGCATATTAGCCAGCTCCGAAATTGTGTTTTGGCCATCGGTTTGGGCAAAAGCCAAATCACCTTCATAGTCGGCATCATAGCCAAAAGCATGTGGAATTTGCTTTAAAAATATGATAATACCTATGCCGGCCAGCATGCCTTTAATAACAGCCGAAGGAAAGTAATACGCAATGGTTCCTCCTTTTAGCATACCTAAGAGCAACTGTATTACACCTCCAATAACTACTGCCACCAAAAATATATCGAATGCCCCTAACGATTGAATGGAGTTTAACACGATAACTGCCAACCCGGCTGCCGGGCCGCTTACACCCAACGAAGAATTGCTCAAGCTACCCACTACAATACCTCCTACAATACCGGCTATTAAACCCGAAAACAAGGGTGCCCCGCTGGCCAAAGCTATACCCATACACAAGGGTAATGCCACAAAAAACACCACTATACTGGCCGGTAAGTCGTACTTTAGGTTTGAAAGGAATTCGGGTTTGGCTGTTTTCATTATGCTTACGTTTAGCAGCAATAATAAAACCGCCTAATTAAAACGGTATTAAAGGCACATTAAAATAAGATTAGAATTTA
This sequence comes from Cyclobacteriaceae bacterium, assembly GCA_026994125.1. Classification (GTDB taxonomy): domain Bacteria; phylum Bacteroidota; class Bacteroidia; order Cytophagales; family Cyclobacteriaceae; genus JAKISE01. Next base: position 7,171 of record JALWRJ010000522.1, read on the forward strand.
ACCTTTTAGTTAAACGAGGATTTGGGTAAATACCCGAGTTCATAGTATATGCTAAGTAGCGCCTGCCGGTTGTCCTTTAGCAAACTAATAAGCTTTATTTGTGTTTTAATATAGCCCACTTCGCGGGCATTTACCATAAATAACGAACTTTCGCCTATGGAAAACAAGCGTTGCTCGGCTTGCAGTAGCCCTTTGTAATCTTGGGCGGTTTGTGTATAAAGTTTTAATTGGTCGAGGCTGGTATTCCAACGGTTATGGGCAGCCATTACCTTGTATCGAATAGCTTGCTGCTTATTGTTAAGCAAATATTGCGATTCCTGTATTTTTAAATCGGTAAGTTTAACAGAACTTCGTTCTTTACGTAGCATTAAGGGCATTTTAAACTCCAGCCCCCAGGTATAGTTGTTAATAGAAAAGTTTTGAAAGGTATTTCCATTTGCATACTCTGCTATGGGGTTGTATTTTAGGTTAAGTACAGGCTTTAAACGCTCTTTTTGTAAGCGTTTTTCTATTTCGAGTTGCCCAATTTTAAACCTGCTTTGCTCGAGCAACGGGTGCATGGCAATTAAGGTATCTAACTGTGTGGCAATGGCCGGGTTAAGGGAAGTCATGGTAACTTTTTCCAAACTTTCGGGTATGGTGGCATCGGCAAGTTCGAGCGGAATAATACCATTCTCCCACAGGTAGGTAGAAACAAGTGCTGCTGCATTGGTAACTTTTAGCTGCGATTGCTGAAGCCCCAGCAATCTGTTTTGCACCTGTATGCCTGCCTCCAGGGTATCAATAAACGGTCGTTCACCTATCAAAACCTCTTGTTTTACAGCATCGAACCGTTGGTTAGCCAGTTGGTAAGCTTCGTTATACACCAGCAAGGTATTATAGGCCTCAAACCATTTCCAATACGCTTGCCCGGCTTGGTATAGCAACTCGTTAAGTATAAGTTGTTGTTCCAACTCGGTTACTTTTAAGTTGAGTTGCGCCTTTTTTAAATCGGCTCTGCGCTTATCAATAAATAAGCCCTGGCCTACGGGTATGGAAACCCCAGCATACACTAAACCACTACCGGGCGTGTTATTTTCGGGATTTAGATAAGTACCTCCGTTTTGTTGATAGCCGGCTTTTAATTCAATTCCAAACCAGGTGGGTACTTTTAAGCCGCCATCTATTAGGCTATAATACTGTGTATCTTTAAAATATTTTTGTCCTACCCCGGTGTAGAGTTGAGGGTCAAAGCCCGAACGGCCATACAATAGCTTAGACTCTCCCTCTTCTATTTTAATATCGGCTCGTTTGGCCAACGGGTGCTCGGTACTAACACGGGCTATAAAATCGGCATAACCCAACACTATAGTGGTATCGTTTTGTGCAAACGCTATTGATGTAAAGGCCAAGCCTGCTAAAAAACTAATAAGCGTACGCATATTACTTATTGGTTGGAGTGTTGGCATTTGTGGGTTTATAGTAGTCGGGTGGGAAACCATTAAACTTCCTCCACATTTCATAGCCAATCATTACATCTTTTAATAAAATCATATTACGGGTACCGGCACCCACCCGCAAGGCCTCCGGCCAAGGGTGGTCGTTTTCATCTTGGGCTACCAAAACACGGTACATGCCGTTGGGGCTAATAAAATTATCGATGGCATAAATGCTACCCCCATAAGTACCATAACTTACATTGGGCCAGCCCGAAAACACAATGGCCGGCCAGCCATCGAACTGAATACGAATATGTTGCCCTTTTTGCAACAAAGGCAAATCGATGGGTTTTACGTACATAGCTATGGCCAGTTCGTAATCTTGCGGCATTACGGATACTATTTGCTCGCCTGCCTTAATGGTGGCTCCAATACCCGATTGGATGGCTTTGGTAATGTAACCTGATACAGGTGCTGTAATGTAGTACATGCTGTTTCGAAGCGAGTAGTTAATTAGCTGGTTTTGCAGCTTGGTGACCATAGCCTCGGCATTAAATTTATTTGAAAGAGCCGTGTATTTATCGGACTGCGCCTTGGCAATTTTTTCGTTGTATTGTGTTTGCACCGAGGTAAGCTCTACCTGTGCATTGAGTACTTTGTTTTTGCTTGCTAACAGCTTGTTTTCTTTCGAAATCATTTCGGCCTGTGCTTTTTGGATGGCACGTTTACGTTTTTCCAGGTCGGTAAGCGATTTAAGCCCTTCGCGTTGCAACTTTTGCATACGGTTGTACTGCGCCTCAGCAATATTATAATTTATAATAGATGCCTGGTAATCGATGCTATCGCTGGTTACTAATAGCCGAGCCTGTTGTAGCTTGTTGGTTGCTTGCTTGTTTTTTAACGACCTTATTTTCAGCAAGTTACTGATTTGGTTATCGAGGGCCGCTACCTTTTGGGTGTACGACAACACGGTCATTTTTTTTGCTTCAAGTTGCTCTTTGGTTTTACCCACAAGGTCGGGATCCAGGTACTCGTTTTTTACCTCGCTAAGTAAAAGTACGGTGTCGCCTTTGTGTACAAAATCGCCTTCTTGCACATACCATTTTTCGATACGCCCTGCTATGATAGATTCGATGGTTTGTGGGCGCTGGTCGGGCTTTAAAGTGGTTACGTTACCGCGCGACTGGATATTTTGAGTCCAGGGCAATAGCATAGTAATAAGCAGTAAACCAAACGAATAACTAAGCAGGCGTTTTAATACTTTGCCCGATGAGCGGCTCTCTACTTTGTGCAAAGAACTGTACTCTTTTGCAGGAATATGTTTACCAACTCTATGTTCAGAAATATTTAACATGCCTTAACTACTAAAGTTTACAATGTCTTTCACATCATTATAAGAGCCCACTTTTGATATTTCGCCATAGTCCATTACAATTATTTGATCCACAACTTGCGCCATATAGGCATTAGCCGAGGAGGCAATTACACTCCAGGTATTTTCGTTCGACATAATAAAATCAATTATGGCCTTACTGGTAGGTAAATTAAGGTGTTCGAAGGCGTTTTCGAGTAGCAATAATTTGGGTTTGCCGGCAATGGCCCGAGCCAGCAACAGTTGAGTAATAATACTCTTGGGCAACCCCTTACCTTCCGTATTTAGTTTTGTTTCATAGCCATCAGGAAGCGATTGAATAAACTCTATTAGGCCTAGTTTTTCGGCCGCCCAGGTTACGTTTTCAAAAGGAACACAGGCTCGGCCTAGCGAAATGTTTTCGGTAATGGTTCCTTCGAAAAGGGTTTCAAACGACATATAGCCTCCAATGCTATCTCTAAGGTGCGGCAACGATAAATTGCCAATAGGAAGTTTATTAAACAACACCGAACCTTTATTTACTTTATAAAGCCCGGCTATAATACTTATAAGCGTGCTTTTGCCCGAGTTGTTTTTACCGCACAGCATCCAATGTTCGCCTTGTTTTACGTGTAATGAAACATTATTAAGCACTTTTATGTTGGAATCGGGGTAGTTAAAAGATACATTCCTAAGCTCAATGTCCATCCCCTGTTCAAAAGTTACATCTTTGGCTCTACCTCCTGCTCTATCTAAACTTAAATCGGTTACCTGGCTTATTTTTTCAAGCGATGTTAAAATATCATAAATGGTTTCGGCACTGGTTATCAATTTTTCTACCGAAGTCATTACGGTTAACACAATAATTTCAGCGGCAATAAATTGGCCAATGTTCATTTGCTGCTGCATAACTAACCAGCCCCCCATGGCCAACAAGCCGGTAGCTACACACATTTTAAAGCCAATTAGCAGCGCATACTGCTGCACCAATACTTTAAAATGGCCTTCGCGAGCTATTAGGTATTGGCCTACATATTTATCGGTTTGTTGCAAGGGTAGTTTGGTATTAGCCGCCATTTTAAAACTTATGTTGGTTCGAGCCACCTCTTCGAGCCAGTGCACTACTTTATATTTATATTTAGACTCATCCAAACTGGTTGAAAGGCCTCTTTGAGCTGTATATTTAAAAATTATATAAATTAAAATGATAAGGATACTACTAAAAAGAATAAAGAAAGGGTGGTAAAGCGATAGCAGTATTAAACTAAAACCTACAATAAAAATAGCAGAAGTAAATTCTATTAAAATTTTGGGCAAGCCTTTTTGCACCGAAGTAATATCAAAAAATCGGTTCATAAGTTCGGGGGCATAGTGTTTGTAAAGTGCCTCCATTTTTATGCGAGGTATCCGATACGAAAACTCGAAAGCCGCCCGGGTAAATATTTTTTGCTGGAGGTTTTCTAAAATACGTAATTGAAATACCTGAAGTAAACCGGTTATTCCCATACCAAA
>JALWRJ010000523.1 GCA_026994125.1 Cyclobacteriaceae bacterium
TACGTTCTACTTTTTTTGCATTTACCAGCGCCACATATTTATCTATTACCCCTTCTTTTTCAAGCCGTTTTACCCGTTCAAACACCGGAGTTGTGGTTAACCCTAATTGTGCAGCCAACGATTTTATGGTAATACGCCCATCGTTTTGTAGTGCTTGCAGTATTTTTTTATCCGTTGCATCCAGCATAAAATATAATTTTTCTGATTTAGTAGTTATAACTCCCTGTAAATATAATTATTTTCTACTATAAACAATTATTGTAGAATTATTTACCATTTTATTATTTTTTTAAAGAATTAAAATTAATCAGCTAGTAAAATCTATGTAAGTTTGAGTTTTAGTTATTAGGCATATGATTGAATTATTAAAGAAGTTTGAGCAAAAACAACCTGAAATTGTTTTTGAATGGAAAGACAGCGAAACCGATGCAGAAGGCTGGGTTGTAATTAATTCCCTTCGAGGAGGGGCAGCCGGAGGCGGAACCCGCATGCGTAAAGGATTAAATAAACGAGAAGTGGAATCGCTGGCTAAAACCATGGAGGTTAAATTTACCATTTCGGGTCCACCCATAGGCGGGGCCAAATCGGGCATTAACTTTGACCCCACCGATCCCCGTAAAAGTGAAGTACTCAAACGCTGGTACAAGGCCGTAATTCCATTACTAAAAAGCTACTACGGTACCGGGGGCGATATGCATGTTGACGAGATATCGGAAGTGATTCCTTACACAGAAGCCTACGGTTTATGGCATCCACAAGAAGGCGTGGTAAATGGGCACTACTCATCGAGCAACAGCCAAAAAATTAAAAAAATTGGCCAATTACGCTCTGGGGTATCCAAAATTGTAGAAGACATCAACTTTACCCCATCATTAGATCGCAAATACACCCTGGCTGATATGATTACCGGTTTTGGAGTGGCTGAATCCGTAGTGCACTATTACCGTATTTGGGGTGGCCAGGTGGCGGGTAAACGTGCCATTATTCAAGGCTGGGGAAATGTAGGTGCCGCTGCCGGTTTCTATTTGGCCAAAGCCGGAGTTAACATTGTAGGTATTATTGATGGCCATGGCGGAGTTATAAATACTGGCGGCTATTCGCTTAACGAAGTTACCGAATTAATGCTAAACAGAGACGGGATGGCATTAAGAGCCGATAATCTACTACCCTTTAAACAGGCCAACGAAAAAATTTGGAGTACCGGTGCCGAAATTTTTCTACCTTGCGCTGCCTCCAGGCTTATATCCAAAGCGCATGTACAAACCCTGCTCAACAATGGACTCGAAGTAATTTCGAGCGGTGCCAATGTACCTTTTGCAGATAAAGAAATTTTCTTTGGCCCTATACTGGAATTTGCCGATTCACAAGCTTCGGTTATACCCGATTTTATTGCCAACTGTGGTATGGCTCGTGTATTTGCTTATTTAATGGGCGAAGCAGTAGAAATTACCGATAAAGCTATTTTTGAAGACACATCAAAAATTATTGGTCAGGCACTCGAAAGGGTGTATAAAGTAAACCATGCCAAAACTCAAATTACTAAAAAAGCACTTGAACTATCTATTGGCCAATTGGTTTAGCCTGGCTCAGTAGGTATTTTAAATAAAAAAATTGTAACTTTTAACCTTAAAAAATTTTAGTTATGCCCATCTACCATAGGTTAGGAAAAATACCCCATAAGCGACACACTACTTTTGCCAATAAGGAAAAGGGTGGTTTGTACCAGGAAGAATTGTATGGCACGGCCGGTTTTACCGGCATGTCTTCGTTGCTTTACCACATCCACCCACCTACCATGGTTAAGGAAAAAGGCAAACCTTATTCGGTAAGGCCCCAAATTGCCATAGAAGACAACTTAACCAATTTAAGTTTTAAGGGCTTCGATATTAGCCCGGAAGATGACTATATTAAAAGTCGTAAAACATTGTTTGTAAACAACGATTTGCACATTTCGTTAGCCGCCCCCAGCCAATCGATGGACAGCTATTTTTTCAAAAATGCCGATGCGGATGAAATGATTTTTGTTCATATAGGTTCGGGTACGCTAAAAACGCCCTTTGGCAAAATACCTTTTAAATATGGCGACTATCTAATTATTCCCAGAGGTACTGTGTACCAAATGGAGTTTGATAGCAACGATACCAGATTACTTTATGTAGAATCATTCTCGCCTATTTTTACACCGGCAAAATACCGCAATAATTTTGGGCAATTATTAGAGCATTCACCTTTTTGCGAGCGCGATTACCGCTTACCACAAAACCTGGAAACCATCGACCAAAAAGGTGAATTTGCTTTAAACATAAAAAAGAACGGGCTCATTTACCCGTATGTGTATGAAGCCCACCCTTTTGACCTGGTAGGTTGGGATGGCTACAATTACCCGTATGCCATTTCCATCTTCGATTTTGAGCCCATTACCGGCCGGGTACATTTACCCCCACCCATACATCAGCAGTTTGAGGGCACCAACTTTGTGGTTTGCTCGTTTGTGCCTCGCTTGTACGATTACCACCCAGAGGCTATTCCGGCACCTTATAACCACAGCAATATTGATTCGGATGAGTTGCTCTATTATGTAGATGGCGATTTTATGAGTAGAAATAATATTGAAAAAGGGCAAATTACACTACACCCTGGAGGACTTACACATGGGCCCCATCCGGGTGCAATAGAGCGCAGTGTAGGTAAAAAATCAACCGAAGAACTAGCCGTAATGATAGACCCTTTTAATCCGGTTAAAATAACAAAACAAGCGTTAGAAATTGAAGTGGATGGATATTATAAATCGTGGTTAAGCTAATTTTTAATGAGATGATTGAACTAATGAGATAATTAACCTAATGAGATAATGAGGTAATGAGATAATGAGGTAATGAGGTAATTGAGGTAATGAGGTAATGAGGTAAT
>JALWRJ010000524.1 GCA_026994125.1 Cyclobacteriaceae bacterium
AAATAACATCCCAATAATTTTCTATTTTAATGGCACCCATGCCGATTACCACAAGCCCACCGATACGGTTGATAAAATTGAGTTTGACTTACTCCAAAAAAGAGCACAGTTGGTGTTTTACACCGCCTGGGTAATTGCCAACCGCGACCAACGCCTAACCGTGGATAAGTTAAAGGACACCTCTGTGGAAAATCATTAATGTTTATACGTTCCAAAAGGTTTACAAAATATGCTAACGAAGGTTTTCGTTTTTTAAAAAAGATTACCTTTGCACGAATTTAAACTTAAATTAAAGCGGGCGCAGCCCAATACGTTATGGAATTATACCTTGATTCAGCCGATTTAGAAGAAATTAAAGAAGCCTTTGACCTGGGTTTTATAAAAGGGTTAACCACTACCCCAACTTTTATGCACCGCCATGGTGTTACCGATATCGATGGCCTTATTGTAGAACTTTCTAAAATAGTACCTATTTTGCAAATTGAAGCCTTGGGCGATACAGCCGAAGATATTTTGGCCGAAGCCGAGCGGCAACTTGCCCTGGGGCTTGATATAAAAAAAACGGTGTTTAAAATACCGGTTTCGCTCGAAGGTGTTAAGGCTTGTAAAATGCTAAAAGAAAAGGGCATGCTGGTAAATGTGCATTTAGTTTATACCCTACAGCAAGCTTATATGGCCATGGAAGCCGGAGCCGATTATGTATGCCCGTTGGTAGGCCGTTTGCAAGACCAGGGTACCGATGCCCTTGACCTGGTAGCACAGTGTGTAGATGCTGTTGAAACCTATGGCTACGATTCAAAAATTATGTTTTCATCAGTTCGATACCCCGAGCATATCCGTAACGCCCTCAATATAGGGGTACATGTATGCACCATTCCCTGGAAAGTAATGAAGCAACTTACTTCCAACCACTTTACCGAGGTAGGTATTTCGCAGTTTGTCGAGCATACTAAACTAATGACTGTGAAGGTAAAAGATGTACTCTCTGGCACCAATCCAACCGTTTCGCTAGATAGCCCCATAACCGATGCTTTGGTAAAAATGACCTCTTCAGGGTTTGGTTGCGTAGCGGTACTTGCTGCCGATGGTAAATTAGCAGGCACCTTTACTGATGGTGATTTACGTAGGCTGGTTGAAACCGAAGGAGAAGACGCTATCAGTAAAAAAATGAGCGACCTCTCATTTAACACCCCAATAACCATTCAGGGCGATGTGCTTTTACACGAAGCCTCCAAATTGTTTCACGAAAAAGGAGTAGATAACCTTATTGTTCTTAATGGCGATGAAGTAGTAGGCCAAATTGATATTCAGGATTTGAAATAGCCTGTATGGATTTTTCAAACACCCGGGTCATTAAAGATAAATTTGAAGCCATAGGCGGGAAATCTCATCTTTCTGCCTGTGGTGTTTTGTTTTTTTACATCTATTTTCTTATATTAAACGTTAGTTTAAGTTAAAAATGCAAGCTACTACTACCCCCGGGTTTTTAAGAAAAGAATTGTTTTGGGATGTAAATTTCGATCACTTGGATGTTGAATTAAATAAGTCCCTGATAATCCAAAGAATAATTGACTTTGGTACTTGGGATGAATTCCTGAAAATGGTTAAATTTTATGGCGAAAATTCGGTAATAAAAGAATCCTTGAAAAACAGAGAATTGTCTGCACACGGAGCAAGCTTTATAAGCCATTATTTTAACAAGGATATTGAAGAATTTATATGCTACAAAAGAAGACAGTCGAGCCCGGAACCTTTTCACTTTTAGAAAAATTTGCTAAGGCAGATGCGCTTAAAGGTTTTGCTTTGGTAGGTGGCACTGCTCTTAGTTTACAGCTTGGCCACCGTATAAGCACCGGCCTCGATTTTTTTTCGCAAACAGATTTTGATACAAAACGCATAAAGGATTTTTTAGAAGTAAATGATAGCCGATTGGTGTACGCTCGCATAGGGAAAAATTTAGTGCAAGCCACCACATGTGGGGTTAAAGTAGATTTTGCCAGTCATAAATATCCCGTAATTAAAGAAGGAATTTCTTTTCATAAAATATATATTTTTTCGATTGAAGACATTGCTGCCATGAAATTGGGAGCCATCTTATCCCGTGGGAAAAAGCGTGATTTTATAGATGTAGCTCGATTAATGGATAGCTTAGGCTTGGTTAATATGTTGAGGTTTTTTCAAGAAAAATATAACCAGCAAAGCATATTTCATGTGATTAAGGGGCTTGGGTATTTTGCTGATGCCGAGCAAGATACCGAACCTCTAAAAATAATAGACCCAGCTTACAACTGGGAAAACGCAAAAAAAATAATTAGTAAGGGAATTCGAGGATTGGGCAGGTAATTAAATCATTCTAAACAAAAAACCATGGATTTTTCAAACACCCGGGTCATTAAAGATAAATTTGAAGCCATAGGAGGCGAGTTTAACTCGCCTCTTACATTGTTTCAAAACAAACTACCCCATATTAAAGCCTATATTTTTGATTGGGACGGGGTATTTAACAATGGGGTTAAACAAGATAACAACGGCAGCCCATTTTCAGAGCCTTCGAGCATGGGTATAAATATGTTGCGTTTTAGTGGCTATCTAAAAACAAACGACATCCCTCATGTGTTTATTATTACAGGGGAAAACAACTTGTCGGCTATTAACCTGGCTACGCGAGAACACTTTACCGCTGTGTTTTTAAATGCCCGAAACAAAATAGATGCACTAACCTTTATTGCCACCCAATACCACTTAACCCCTCAACAGATAGCCTTTGTTTTTGACGATATTTTGGACTTAGGTTTGGCAAGCAAAGTGGCTTTAAGGTTTCAGGTAAAACGAAAAGCCAGCCCTTTAACCGATGCATTTATAAAAAAAAATAAGTTGGCCGACTACCTGACGGCCACCCAGGGAGGCCAGCACGCTGTTCGCGAAGTATGCGAATTGCTTATAGGACTAAACGGTAACTTTGAGCAAACCCTGGCAGAAAGAATGAATTTTTCCAAAGGCTACCAGCAATATTTAGCACTACGAAACCAATTGAAAACCGGTATTTATAATCTTAAATCGGGAAAAATAGAAGTTTTAAACGCTGAATAATAAAGGTTCTTGGTTTTGAAAACAGAGGCTGTTGTGTATCTGTTGCTTTCATTCAAAGGGCAACAAATAGCTGGTAAAAGTTTTATGTTACATGCACCCCTAATCTTATAAACCTCCGGTAAATTAACGGTTTGAATGATTGGCCTGGAAGAAATAAAATACAGGTGAATTATTCGGCTTAAAATTCTATCTTAAAAATGGTCGGTTTTTCAACTTTTAATTTAGTAATTTTGCCCCACTTCAACGAAGTCTAATTCGATAGATAATATGTCTAAAATTATTAAGCTTAGGAAAGGATTTGATATCAACCTGGCCGGTAAAGCTGAACACAAGGTTTCTGATTCGCAACATGCGAACACCTATGCCGTAAAACCCACCGATTTTATTGGAATGCAACGCCCTAAGGCACTGGTAGCTGTAGGCGACATCGTTAAGGCAGGCACCCCTGTTTTAATAGATAAAAAGCATGAAGATGTAAAATATGTGGCTCCGGTAAGTGGCGAAATCGTTGATATCAAACGAGGTGAAAAAAGAAAATTGCTCGAAATAGTTATTTTGGCCGATAAAACCATGGAGTTTGAATCGTTTGCCAAGTATTCGGTGAGCGATTTAGCTAAACTGAGTAAAGACGAGCTAAAAGAGCAAATGTTTAAAGGGGGTGTTTGGCCCAACATTATCATGCGCCCTTACGGGGTAGTGGCCGATGCCAACGATTCGCCCAAGGCCATCTTTATTAGTGGTTTTGATACCAGCCCGCTAGCACCCGATTATAACGTTATTTATAAAGGCGAAGAGCAGGCTTTCCAAGCCGGGATTCAAGTGCTGAAAAAATTTACCGAAGGTGCCATACATATAAATGTAAATGGTGCAGATGAGGTAAATCCTATTTTTTTAAATGCCGAAGGCGTACAGGTAAATAAGTTTATCGGTAAACATCCGGTAGGTAATGTGGGGGTTCAAATTCACCATATCGACCCCATAAATAAAGGGGATGTAGCTTGGACTGTACAACCCGCAGGGGTTATCCAAATAGGCAAATTGTTTTTAGAAGGCAAGTTCGATGCTTCAAAAATAATTGCACTTACAGGTTCCGAAGTAGCTAACCCCCAATATTTTAAAACGTATGGAGGTGCTGCGGTTAAAGCCTTTACCCAAGGCAATTTAAAGCAAGAGCATGTTCGCTATGTAAGTGGCAATGTACTTACCGGAGAAAATATTGGCCAGGAGGGCCACTTGGGCTTTTATACCAACCAGTTTACCATTTTACCCGAAGGCGACCATTTCCAGTTTATGGGTTGGATAGCTCCAACAGCTAAAAAACTCAGCTTTCATCGAGCCTTTGGCTTGCTTTCGTTTATAAATAGCAGCAACAAAGAATACGTGCTCGATACCAATATGCAAGGGGAACCTCGCGCTTTTGTACAAACCGGAGCCTTTGAAAAAGTGGTACCCATGGATATTTACCCTACCCATTTGCTTAAAGCCATTTTAGCCGAAGATTTTGACGAAATGGAAGCACTGGGCTTGTATGAAATTATTGAAGAAGATTTTGCGTTGTGTGAATTTATAGACGTATCAAAACATAATGTACAAGCTATTGTTCGCGAAGGGTTAGATCTGCTTCAGTATAGTTAATAGATGAATTGAATATGAAGTTTATAAGAAACATTGTAGAAAAAGCGAAAGTCCCCTTTGAAAAAGGAGGAAAGCTTGAAAAATATCATCATTTATTCGAAACCATCGATACCCTTTTATTTGTACCCAACCAAACTACCGGGCAAAAAGGAGTACAGGTGCGCGATGCCGTTGACCTGAAAAGGTTTATGATGACTGTAATTATTGCCCTGGTACCTGCCCTGCTTTTTGGTATGTATAATGTAGGTTACCAATATTATAAAGCGGTAGGGCTAACACCCGCTTCTTCCTGGGATTTATGGTGGGTTGGTATTCAACGCGTAGTACCCATTATTATAGTTACCTATGTGTTTGGGTTGTTTATTACCGAGTTTGCCTTTACAGTTATACGTAAACACCCCATAAACGAAGGTTTTCTGGTATCAGGTATTTTAATACCCATGGTAATGCCTCCAACTATTCCGTTGTGGCAGGTAGCCATTGCTTCGGTATTTGCAGTTACTATGGCCAAAGAAGCTTTTGGTGGCACCGGCATGAACGTGCTAAATGTAGCCCTAGTGGCGCGAGCCTTTTTGTATTTTGCCTACCCTGGGCAAATCTCAGGCGACCAGGTATGGGTGTACCTGGGCAACCATACCCCAGTTGATGGTTTTTCAGGAGCTACTCCATTAGCCTTGGCCGCTCAAACCTTAGAAACAGGCCAAAACGTAGTAGCTTCACTAGCCGCTCAATCAGCCGATTACTCGTTTGCCAATCTGTTTTACGGGCTTATACCCGGAGCCATTGGCGAAACATCGGTGCTAATGATACTTATTGGTGCCCTTATTTTAATGGTGACCGGTGTGGGTAGCTGGAAAATAATGGTAAGTGTGTTTGGCGGTGCCTATGGTATGGCATTAGTATTAAATGCAGTAGGCGCCAACCCCTACATGGCCATGCCACCCGAGTACCATTTGGTTATTGGAGGGTTGGCCTTTGGAGCCGTTTTTATGGCTACCGACCCGGTTACTGCCTCGCAAACCGAAACCGGAAAATGGATTTATGGCTTAATGATTGGGATACTTACGGTAATGATTAGAGTGCTAAACCCGGCCTATCCCGAAGGTATTATGCTGGCAATTTTATTTATGAACGTATTTGCTCCACTGGTAGATTACTTTGTGGTAGCAGCTAATAAGAAAAGGAGGTTAAAACGTGCAACGGTCTAACACATATATTTTAGTTTTTACGGCCATTATGACCGTAATTATTGGGGGAATTTTATCTTTTACTTCTCAGTTTTTGGGGCCTGCCCAAAAAAAATCGATTGAGTTGGATACTAAAACATCCATTTTAAGTGCTGTAATGCAGCTCTCTAAAAAAGACGATGTGTTGGGTATTTATAAACAGCGAATACGCTCTGTGGTGGTAGATTACAATGGAAACTACATAGAAAAGGACCGAAAAGGAAACCCCATTGTAGCAGAAAATGTTAACATTTTAAAGAATTACAAAATGGATCCTAAAGAACGGGAGTATCCGGTGTATGAATACATGAATGCGGACGACACCACACAAATAGAAGCCTACATTTTGCCTATGTATGGTGCGGGTTTGTGGGACGCCATTTATGGTTATGTAGCACTCGAAAAAGATTTAAATACCATTAAGGGGGCTTCGTTTGGCCATGTATCCGAAACCCCCGGCCTGGGTGCGCGAATAGCTACGCAGGAAATACAAGAGCGCTTTAAAGGAAAAACCATTTTTGACGAAAATGGGAATTTGGTTTCTGTTACCATGCTAAAAGGTGAAAAGAAAGACCCCTCTTTGTTTGGCCCCCACGAAATAGACGGAATGTCGGGGGCTACACTTACCGGTAAAGGGCTAAACGCTATGATTAAAAATTACCTGGGGTACTATGAGGCCTTTATAAAAAAAAATAAACATCAGTAATTAGTTATTATGAGTGCTGAAACATTAGAAAAACCAGTAGAAAAAGCAGTTAAAGAACCGCTTTTTTCCAAAAGAAGAAGAAAATTTGTTACCGACCCATTGGATGATGACAACCCTGTAACAATTCAGGTGCTGGGTATTTGCTCGGCCTTAGCGGTAACCGTTAAAATGGAGCCTACGCTCATTATGTCTATTGCAGTGGTGTTTGTGATTGTTTTTTCCAATTTAATCATTTCTTTAATTCGCAATACGATACCCGGGCGCATACGAATTATTGTACAATTAGGGGTTATTGCTACCTTGGTAACGGTAGTTAGCGAAGTGCTAAAAGCGTATAATTACCCTATGTATAAAGTACTGGGAGCCTTTGTGGGCTTAATAATAACCAATTGTATAGTTATGGGCCGGCTCGAAGCCTTTGCCATGGGTAACAAAGCCTGGGATTCGGTGCTCGATGGTATGGGTTCTGGTTTTGGCTATGCCTGGGTAATTTTAACGGTTTCTTTTTTTCGCGAGCTGTTTGGTTCGGGTACCGTGTTTGATTTTCCATTATTCGAAAAAATTGGCCTGGCAAATTTCCCTACCAATGGCTTAATGGTTGATTCAATTGGAGCTTTTATGATTCTGGCAATAATAATTTGGGTACAACGTACACGTAATGGGTACGTAGAAAATTAAAATAGTATGGAGTTATTTAATTTAGGAATAAAATCGATATTTATCGATAACATGATTTTTGCCTATTTCTTAGGCATGTGTTCGTTTTTGGCGGTATCTAAAAAAGTGAGTACGGCCATTGGCCTGGGAGCTGCTGTGGTGTTTGTGCTGGGCATTACCGTACCGGTAGATTGGTTAGTGCAAGAATACATTTTAAAAGAAGGCGCCCTTAGTTGGATTAGCCCTCAATTTGCAGAAATGAACTTAGAGTTTTTGCAATTTATTATGTTTATTGCCATTATAGCCGCTATGGTGCAGTTAGTTGAAATGATAATCGAAAAATTCTCTCCTGCTCTGTATGGCTCGTTAGGTATCTTTTTGCCTCTAATTGCTGTAAACTGTGCTATTTTAGGTGCATCGCTCTTTATGGTACAACGCGATTACACCTTGGCAGAAGCTTCAGTTTATGGTGTGGGTTCCGGCCTGGGCTGGATGTTTGCCATTGTAGCCTTAGCTGCGGTGCGTGAAAAGCTTAAATATTCGAATGTGCCCGATGGGCTAAAAGGATTAGGTATTACTATGATAATTACCGGCCTTATGGGCATTGCCTTTAAATCGTTTATTGGTATTGCTATTTAACCCAAAGTTTACTTACTACGGATTGAAAAAAAACTAATCGTTTTTCAGCAATCCCTAAATTAGCTAAAAAAGGAGGTGCTTTTGCACCTCCTTTTTTAGCTATATAACCAGCCGGCATTACTTTTTACCAGATGGTTTAATCATTTTCTTAGCAAATTCTGCACCTAGCAACTCTGCTAAAATACCGTTTTGGCCACTTTTGGCGCTACTGCCTATATATACTTGAGGTAAATTAAGAGCCGACATCGCCTCGGCTACACCAATGGCTATTTCCTTATCAATTTCTGCTCGTTCCTGGGGGGTTAATCCTGCTTTAACCAGTTTGGCGTTTTCATAGGCTTTGGCATCGGCTTTTACTTTTACCGACATGGCTTCCAGTTTGGCAGTTTCAAAAGCAATTTTGGCCAGCTCCTTTTTGGTTACCTCTTGCTTTTTTTGGGTTTCTATAGCAATTAGCGCTTTTACTTGTTCCTTTTCCTGAGCTACCCGCTCGGCTGCTTTATCTCGTTCGCCTTCGGCAATTATACGTTGTTGGGTCGTTTTAGCGGTTTCGATTTTTTGCATTTCAATTCGCTTCTGAGCCGAAATGTCGCGCTGTTCTTCCAAACGCTTTTTAAATTGCGACTCCAGGTTTACCTGATCTACAATTACCTGGCTTACCAAAATATTATTCTTTTTGATATCGTGCTCCACTCTAATGGGCATCCCGTTTTCGTCAAGTCGTTTTATTACTTCATACCTGGAGTTGATTTCCTGAATTTCTCGTTTTTCTTCCTGAATTTCAGCATATACTGTATCCATAAACTCTCTTCGTTCAATACTGTAACCACCATTTTTTAGTTGCTCATCTAGTGTAACTCTAAAGTCGGCCGCAGCTCCTGAAATGTAATCTTGTGCCTTAAACATATAGCCGGTATTAATGGTTTGTTCTCGTACTGTAGGTATTAATGTGTTATTTACCAGGTTCATGGGCTCTCGAAATTCTTCGGCAAGGCGAATAAACGAAGCCGGATCTTGTGGTATTTGCATCCGAACAGATATTTTTACTCCGGCCGTAACCTGGTCAATAAAACGAATGGGAATTTCTTCGGGTATAATGCCCTCTATTCCCTCGTCTGGCTCTCCCTCGAGTACCACTTTAATATCTACAAATTTTTGCCATTCTTGCACCCTCGAAAACGGGATGGTTAATTTATACCCCGATTCAAACGAAACACTTTTTGTGCCAAAAGGAGAAATAATGTAGTACTGAAAACCCGGTTTGGCATAAAACATATATGTGCTTGCAAACATGAGTATGCCTCCTCCAAAAAATAAGATTAAGGTAAGTGCTCTGGGTAAATTTCGTAGTCCGGTAGATTTTTCGGATGAAGAAAATTTGGAAAGCATAATTAAAATAGAAAGGGCAAATAAAATAATGCCCACAATGGTAAGTAAGGTAATCATTTGTTTTTAGTTATATTAATTAATATTTGACTGGGTGCTGAAACCAAAAAAACGAATAATTGTACATTTAGAAAAGTTAAAGCGAATAAAGTTAAGCAAGATTTACCTGTTGTATTATCCATGGGGCAGATAGTTTACGGTTTAGGCAGCGTTTTTTGCCAGTTCCAGGCATCTCTCAAAGCATCCTCTACCGTTAATGCTGTTTTCCAATTAAGCACATCTTTACTTTTATCAACCGAGGCATAAATTTGCTCCACATCGCCTGCTCTACGTGCGCCTATTTTGTAATTCAATTTTTGGCCACTTACTTTTTCAAAGGTGTTTACAACCTCTAAAACAGAAGTGCCTTTGCCTGTACCTACATTTATATAGTCGTAAAAGTTATTTTTCCCGTTTAAGTACTCAAGTGTTTTTACATGAGCCTTCGCTAAATCTACCACATGAATATAATCTCTAATGTTGGTGCCATCGGGGGTATTATAATTGTTGCCAAAAATGGTTAGCTCTTTGCGCCAACCTGCTGCTGTTTGGGTAACAAAAGGCACTAAATTGCTGGGTATGCCTAAAGGTAGCTCACCAATCAGGCTACTGGGATGTGCGCCAATGGGATTAAAGTAACGCAAAGCAACTGCGCTTAACCCTGAGTGGGCAACCACTTGATCTTTAATAATATCTTCAGCAATTTGTTTGGTATTGCCATAAGGCGAAATAGCTTTCTGTGTGGGCGATTGTTCTGTAACAGGGAGCTTTTCAGGTGTGCCATACACCGTGCACGAAGACGAAAAAACCAATTGGTTGCAATGGGTTTCTTTCATTACTTCTAAAAGCACTAACAGCGAAACCACATTATTATAGTAATAATCTAAAGGCTTATTTACGGACTCGCCTACCGCCTTATACGCTGCAAAATGAATTACCCCAACAGGGTTTGTGTGGGCAAACACATCCGTCATAAACTGTTTATCCGTACAATTGCCTTCAAATACTTGCGTTTTCTCTCCGGTTATTGCTTCGATCCTCTTAATTACAGCTTTCTCAGAGTTGCAGAAATTATCAATTATAATAGGCGTGTAACCCTGGGCAGCTAACTCAACCACGGTATGAGAGCCAATATAACCGGCTCCTCCTGTAACAATTATGTTTTTCCTCATTTTGTATTGCTCCTAAATGGTACACATCACCGGACTTGTTCCGGTATCCCTTATTGAATAAAATCGAATTTGAATATTACTTCTTAATATAGCCTTCAAACGTATTATGTTCTTTCTTGTATAAATCTTCCTTTGAAAGCGATTTAAAATATTCATAGGTAATTTTTAAGCCTTCTTCACGGCTTACTTTGGGTTCCCAACCCAATATTTCTTTGGCTTTATCAATTTTGGGCTGCCTTTGCATGGGGTCGTCTTTGGGTAGGGGTTTGTAAACTACCTTTTGGTCGGTACCGGTTAGCTTAATTATTTCTTCGGCAAATTGGCTGATGGTTATTTCGTGTGGGTTACCAATATTTACCGGATGCGCATAATGGCTAAACAACAGCCTGTAAATGCCTTCCACTAAATCATCTACATAACAAAACGAACGGGTTTGCGAACCATCACCAAATACGGTAAGGTCTTCACCTCGCAAGGCTTGACCAATAAAAGCAGGTAGTACCCGGCCATCGTTTAGGCGCATACGTGGCCCGTAGGTGTTAAAAATGCGCACTATGCGCGTTTCCAGGCCATGGTAGGTATGGTAGGCCATGGTCATAGCTTCCTGAAACCGTTTGGCTTCGTCATACACTCCACGTGGCCCCACCGGGTTTACATTGCCATAGTACTCTTCGGGCTGTGGGTGTACCGTAGGGTCGCCATACACCTCCGAGGTAGAGGCTATCATGAGCCGGGCCTTTTTGTGCTTGGCTAAGCCTAGTAAATTATGTGTGCCCAGCGAGCCTACTTTCAACGTTTGGATGGGTATTTTAAGGTAATCAAT